>CAZAJU010000006.1:34319-38414 GCA_964485455.1 uncultured Tissierella sp. | reverse complement strand
GTATCAGGGAACTGTGGTCCTACCTTAGCAGCTGCATCAAAGAACTGAGTTCCATGAGCGAATACTAAATCATAACCCTTTGTACCATAATCCGTGAAAACTGCTTCAAAGTCTGATTGTTGAACGCTTTCAAGGTATTCCATCTTAACTCCTAGATCCTTTTCAACAAGCTGAAGTCCTTGATAAGCTGTTGCATTCCAGCCTTGATCATTTATAGGACCAGGTAAAACTAAAACTATCTTATACTCATCTTTGCCTTCTTCTGCTGCAGGAGCATCACTTGCTGCTGGGGCTTCAGCTGGCTTTTCTGATGGTGCACAACCATAAATCATTGAAGAAATAAGTACCACTACTAGTATTAATGCAAATCTTTTCTTTAACTTGAACATTCTATACCTCCTCAAATTTTTTTACATAAAAATTATAAGTTTGAAGCCGTACTTTAAAAGCACCCCCTCTATCTATTTATCCTAAATATTTACATATTTAGGTTCATAACAATTGAAACTACTTTTCATATGGTCTGCCAAGTGCACGAGGTGAACTTGATTTACCAACGATTCCAGTTACAGCTATAACCGTAAGTAGGTATGGGAACATTAGTAGGAATTGGTATGGGATGTTTATATTGGTCATCTGAACTCTTATTTGAAGAGCATCAGCAAATCCAAATAACAATGATGCCAATAAAATACCCTTAGGACTCCACTTACCAAAGATTACTGCTGCTACTGCAATAAATCCTCTACCTGATACCATATTGTCAACGAACATGTTGAACTGACCTAAGGATAGAAATGCTCCTCCTAATCCTCCTAAAGCACCACTTAAGAGAACACAAATGGTTCTAACCTTATCGACTGGTATACCTACTGTATCTGCTGCCATAGGATGCTCTCCTACAGTTCTGATGCTCAATCCCCAAGAAGTCTTATATAGTATGAATGATGAGATCGGTACCAATAAAAATGCTATATATACAAGAATTGTCTGTTTGAAGAACACCTCACCAATAATTGGTATATCGGATAATACTGGTATCTCTAAAGGTTGGAAGGCTTCTACAGTAATCGGTACTGTAGTTATTCCGAATAATGCCCTAAAGAAAAAGCTAGTTAGACCAACAGCCAATAGATTTATAGCTACACCACATACAATCTGGTTGATCTTTATCTTAACGGTAGCAAAAGAGAAGATTGCTGCCATAAGTACTCCAAATATTACTGCCATTAAAGCTCCAATCCAGTAGCTTCCAGAATAATATGAACCTACAACTCCTGTAAAAGCTCCTATAAGCATAAAGCCTTCTAAGCCTATATTGTTTACTCCAGCTCTCTCAGAATACATACCACCAAGAGCTGCGAAGAGTATTGGAACAGTAAGACGAATGGATGCAGATAATAATGCTATTAAAAATGTAGTTGTCATTATGTCCTTCATCTATTCTGCCTCCTTTTCTTTTCTGGATAATCTTGCTTCGATTTTTGGTCTAAGTTTATTTCCTGCAAGTACCAATATTATTATTAGGGCCTGTATAATACTTACAATATTCGCTGGAATTCCAACACCTCTCTGCATTGCGTTGGCTCCGGTCTGAAGCATACCTAGTAGTACGGCTGAAGTTACAACACCTACAGGATTTGTATTTCCTAGGAGGGCTGCAGCAATTCCGTCGAATCCTACATTTCTAGAGAAGTTATCTAAAAGCCTGTGATGAATTCCATTTATCTCAGTAAAACCTGCAACTCCTGCTAAAGCTCCACTTATGGCCAAGGATAATATTATGCTCTTCTTAATGGAAATACCTGAGTATTCAGCTCCATCAGAATTCAAACCTACTGCTCTAAGCTTGAATCCAAATGGTGTTTTCCAAAGGACTAGGTATACAAGTACAGCTAAGATGATTGCTACTATTATACCTATGTGAAGTCTTGTGTTCTTAAGTATATAAGGTAAAAAAGCGTTTTCACCAATCAAGTCAGTTTGAGGATAAAAACCGCTAGCCTCCCTTAAAGGCTTATCTACTACGAAGCTAACTAAGTACAGTGTGATATAGTTGAACATAATGGTAGTGATGATTTCACTTGACCCAAATACAGCCTTTAACAATCCAGGTATTAAACCACAAATAGCACCTGCAATCATGGCTGCTCCTAAGCACAACGGTATGGATATTAAGGGACTCAAATGTCCTGTCTTTAATCCAACATACACTGCTGCTATTGCACCTGCAAACATCTGGCCATCTGCTCCTATGTTAAATAGACCAGTTCTATATGCAAATGTGAATGCAAGACCTGTCAGTATTATTGGAGTAGCCTTTACGAAGATTTCCGATATATTATAGATGCTAGTAAAGTTTCCAAAGATTAAGTACTTATATGCTTCTATAGGGTTAACATCTATAAACAATAATAGTATACTCCCTATTAATAATGCTAAGATTACAGATATAAGTGGTACTCCTATGGATAGGAGTCTGGACTTATTATCCACTTTCTTTACCTTCGTAACCTTAGTTTCCAAGGTTTTCATCATTGAGCCACCCTCCCGTCGATTCCTGCCATCATAAGACCTATTTCACTTTCATTGAAGTCCTTCCTGTCCATTTCTCCTACTATATTTCCCTTATAGATAACCGCAATTCTATCAGACAGGGTATATATTTCGCTAAGCTCTGTTGATATCAATAATACTGCTGCTCCCTCTTCCTTAGCCTTTATAATCTGCTTATGAATAAATTCAGTAGCTCCGATATCGACTCCACGTGCTGGCTGGACAGCAATTAATAGCTTAGGTTTATTGTTTATCTCCCTAGCTACTACTATTTTCTGTTGATTACCGCCTGACAGTCTTCTAGCTTCTGACTCTCTACCATTGGTTTTGATAGAATACTTTTGAATCATTTCATCTGCGTGGCTATTAATAGAATCGAAATCAAAGAACAAATTCTTTACGAAAGGTTTCTTTCCATGGTCTTTTAGAATCAAATTTTCACATACAGAGAAATCTAGAACTAAGCCTCTCTTATGCCTGTCTTCAGGTATATAGCCTATACCTAAGTTTATAATGTTCTCGATAGACTTTCCTTTTATATCTTCACCACATAAAAGAATATCGCCTGATGCAGCCTTAAGAAGACCAACGATGGATTCTGCCAGTTCTTTCTGTCCATTTCCATCTACTCCTGCAATTCCTAATACTTCTCCGCTACAGACTCGAAGGTTTATGTTATTTAGCTTTTTGATGTTCTTATCATCTACATATGTTAAATTCTTAAGTTCAAGAACTGCTCCTTGCTTGCAACATGTCTCGTCTCTAACCACTGGAGAAAGGTCTCTTCCTATCATATACTTGATCAATTCATTTTCATTTGTATCCTTTATCTTTAGGGTATTAGTAACTCTTCCATCCCTAAGGACCGTAACATTGTCGCATACTGACATAACTTCCTTAAGCTTGTGGGTAATAAGTATAATGGACATACCACCCTCTGCCATTCTCTTAAGAGTTACAAAGAGCTCTTCTGTTTCTTGAGGAGTTAGTACAGCTGTTGGCTCATCCATTATAAGTAGCTTTGCTCCTCTATATAATGCCTTTACGATTTCCACACGTTGCTGCTCACCTACTGAGAGCTCACTGACCTTCTTATGCAATGAAATTTCCATTCCATAGGTAGTTGCTATGTCCAAAATTTCCTTCTCTAAGGCCTTTTCATCGATAACAAAGCCTTTTTCCTTTCCCATGCCCATAACGATATTTTCAAAAACAGTATGTACAGGTATTAGCATAAAATGCTGATGTATCATTCCTATGCCTACGTTTATGGCATCCTTTGAAGACCTTAGGTTAAGTTTCTTGTCCTCAAAATAGATTTCTCCCTTATCTGGTTTGTAAAGACCATATAAGACATTCATCAGAGTTGATTTACCAGCACCGTTTTCCCCTAGTAGAGAGTGAATTTCACCTTTTTCTACTGTGAGATTAACATCTTCATTTGCAGCGAAATTTCCAAAATACTTGGATATTGAGACCATCCTTAGCATTGACATTTAATCACTCCAATACATATCTATAATACATATCTATAATACA
>CAZAJU010000006.1:0-34219 GCA_964485455.1 uncultured Tissierella sp. | reverse complement strand
AATACATATCTATAATACATATCTATAATACAGATTATATTAATAGTTTATTTGAAAAAAGGGTTTGTTTCTTTGGTAAGTATTACTAAATAAAATTTATAATATTAATTATTAATAGTTATGTTTTATAAAACTATAACAACCATGGTTTAAATTTTCCAGCTCTTCACGAAACTCAATCTTATTATACTCTATTTTATAACAAAAAAGAAGACCACTGAATTTCAATGGTCTTCTTCTGTTCTATTATCTTTGTGAGTAGCTATTTGATGATCCTAGTACATTTTTAATTTTATGCTGTACCATTTCTTTTATTGCTGTTCTAGCAGGTCCTAAGTATTTTCTTGGATCAAAGTCTGATGGATTTTCAGCAAAATGCTTACGAATAGCAGCTGTCATTGCAAGTCTTAAATCCGTATCAATATTGATTTTACATACTCCTGATTGTGCTGCCTGACGAAGCATATGCTCTGGCACTCCCTGTGCTCCTGGTATATCTCCTCCATACTGGTTGCATAGTGCTACGAATTCAGGCAATACTGTTGATGCTCCATGTAATACTAGTGGGAATCCTGCTAACTTATTAGTAATTATATCCAATCTTTCGAAATCTAATTTTGGCTCACCTTTAAACTTGTACGCACCATGACTTGTTCCAATGGCAATTGCAAGTGAGTCAATACCTGTTCTTTGTACAAATTCTACAGCTTGGTCTGGATCAGTGTAGCTTGCATCCTCTTTCTTTACGTTTACTGCATCCTCTACTCCTGCAAGTCTTCCTAGCTCAGCCTCTACAACTACTCCTCTAGCATGAGCATATTCTACTACCTCTTTGGTTATTCTAATGTTTTCTTCAAATGAATGATGGGAAGCATCTATCATAACTGAGGTAAAACCATCATCTATACATTTCTTTACAATATCCAAATCTTCGCCGTGGTCAAGGTGCAAACAAATATCCAATCCACTGTCCTCTACAGCTGCTTCAACTAGCTTTCTTAAATAAACCGAACTCGCATATTTCCTAGCTCCTGCAGAAACCTGTAAAATTAAAGCGGATTTTTCTTCCTTTGCAGCCTCTACTATTCCTTGAATAATTTCCATATTGTTTACATTAAAAGCACCTATAGCATATTTGCCTTCATAAGCCTTTTTAAACATTTCGGTTGATGTTACTAATCCCATTGTTATTACCCCCTTGTTAATTATTTCTTTTAATATATACCCAATAGCATTGCTAATTACCATTTTAATATTTATTTAGTAATTTATCAATGAGAGAAGGTGTCGAAAATGGGAAATTTACTTAATTTTTACCAAAATGACAATTTGGGAAGGTGCAAATATCGCATTTAGTACATTGCCCCCCATATCCCAGCCTTGTAATATCACGTCTTATTATTTCCTCACCTGCCATAATTCTTGGAAGAAGGAGGTCGAAGGCAGTTCTTGCTGAGAACATTACACAGCCCGGAAGCCCAAATATAGGTATATCTCCCAAGTAGCCAAACAATAGCATTGCTCCTGGAAGTACTGGAGTTCCATAAGATATTACCCTTGTACCAGCTGACTTTATTGCTCCTGGTGTCTTATCATCTGGATCTACACTCATACCGCCAGTAACTACTATAAG
Source organism: uncultured Tissierella sp. (assembly GCA_964485455.1). GTDB lineage: Bacteria > Bacillota > Clostridia > Tissierellales > Tissierellaceae > Tissierella_B. The sequence goes on along the minus strand of CAZAJU010000006.1, from coordinate 32,586 downwards.
CTCTGCACCCATGTCCTTTACCTTAATAATGGTGTCCCTTATGGTTTCTAGCTCATCTGATACTATTTCCTTGTAAAAAACATTTGAGTTGAAGAACTTTAGTTTTCTCTCTACTACAGGTCCAAACTTGTCCTCAATTCTTCCTTTATATACTTCGCTTCCAGTTACAATAACAGCGGCCTTTAGAGGTTTATATGGCTTTATAGAGAATAGCTTATCCCTTTCTTCTGAAATCTCTTGAGCCCTTTCGATCTTACCCTTGTCTATAGTAAGAGGTATGACCCTGCATCCAGCTATAAGCTCATCCTCCTCTATGGATCTGTTTCCATGAATAGTTGCTATGGATATATCCTGTATATCATTAATATCATTAAGGAGGTCTCTGTTGATTTTTAAGAGTCCTCTATATTTTGCTTTGAAATTGATCTTTCCTTCGCTAGGAGGAGTAGTAAAATATACGCCTTCCCCACATAAAATATTTCCTAAGGCTATAGCTGCCTCATCTTCATGTAGTTCGTTCTCCTTTAATTCAAAAATATATATATGTTCTTTTCCTATTCTAAGTAATCTTTCAATATCAGATTCCTGGATTACATGACCCTTTTTAAAGGCTACTCCCTTGAATTCCCCTGGAACAATTTCAGTGATATCGTGTCCAAGAACCATACCAACAGCATCTTCTACTCTGATTTCTTTCATATATATTCTCCTATAAGAAATTATTATTTAATTCATGTCCTAATCTTATTATATCATTCAATAATAAGGATTATATATAAAATATCCATATACTATTCAAATATAAAAGACTAATATCTGGTGTAAAATAGGTTATCTAAAATTAGCATGGATTTATGGATATGACTTTCTTTGTTACAGTTTAATATATTTCATACAAAGGTTTATGATATAATAGCCTCAATAAGAAGTATATAGAGATAAATATATTTCTCACATCTCTTCAGTGGTATTATGGATTTCTTATTTAGTTTACGACCTTACTTAAATCATTAATAGAAATGAGTGATATAATGTTTGAAAAAATATATAGTGAACTTTTGAACAAGCTTAAGGAACAAAATGAAGTAGCCCTCCTAACCTACTTAGATAAAAACCCATATGAAGGGAAGATAAATAGAAAATTTGTTGTTTCATCAACTAGAGATATAGAAAGTGATCTAATTAAAAAAGGAATAGAAAGGGCCTTTGAGAAAGGTATCCCTATAATATTGGAATCTGAAAAGGAGAATATATTAATAGAACCTTTTTATCCCAAACCAAGGCTGATAGTCCTAGGGGGTGGACATATCGCTAAGCCACTAACTGAGTTTGGAAATAGAGTAGGTTTTTCAATAACTGTAGCCGATGACAGACCTTTCTTTGCAAATTATGAACGCTTCCCAAATGCAGATGAGGTGCTCTGTCAGGATTTCAACTCCGTATTCCATGACCTTAATATTAGAAATTCTGATTTTATAGTAATAGTTACAAGAGGACATAGGTATGACGGTATATGCTTAAGAAATGCACTAAAATACAATCCTACCTATATAGGGATGATAGGTTCAAAAAGAAGGGTCAAGGCTATGATGGAGGAACTATTATCTGAAGGATATGATAAATCTAAATTGGACCAGGTTTGTTCTCCTATAGGACTTAATATAGGAGCAGTTACCCCGGAGGAAATAGCCATTTCAATTATTGCAGAAACTATTTCATATAGACGAAATACCAATTCTATAAAGGGTAGTGATTTTAACTGGCCAGAATTTGATATGGATGTTATGAAGGAGGCTTCTAGTACCTCTGAAATACCAAGAGCACTAGTTACAATTATTGGGTCTAAAGGCTCTGTGCCAAGAAAGGCTGGAGCAAAGATGATAGCCTGGCTGGATGGAAAGCTTATAGGTTCTATTGGTGGTGGATGTAGTGAAGCAAATATTCTCACTATGGCACGTACAGTTATACAAAATAAGGGCTACCGAATTGAACATATTGATATGACCGGTGATGTAGCTGAAGATGAAGGAATGGTATGTGGTGGAACAATGGAGGTTTTAATTGAAGCTATAGATTAAAGGGGATATCTTTCGATATCCCCTTTCCTAATCTTTATTTATAAGTTTTTAGTCTACTTTCAATTGGCGCGAATTCTTTTTCTCCTGGCTCAAATGTAGGCTTTCCAAACGGCATTTGAGCAATCATTCTCCAGTTATCAGGAACATTGTATGCCTTTTTAAACTCATCGGCGAACACTTCTGAGTAATGTTGTAAAGATGCTCCAAAACCTTCTTGTTCCAAGGATACTCCTACAATATATTGAAGCATACCGTTAGCTTGCTCAGCCCATACAGGGAAGTTATGAGCATATGTTGGAAATTGCTCTTGTAATCCTTTAGTAACTGAATCATCTTCAAAATACACTACAGTTCCATAGCCAGCCTTAAAGGAATTGATTTTTTCTTCAGTTGGTCCAAATTTATCTGCAGGAACAATCTTTCTTAAAGATTCCATAACCATATCCCAAAGCTTATCATGCTCTTTATTTAAAAGTAGGATTACTCTACCGCCTTGTGAATTAAAAGCTGTTGGTGTATAAAGTATTGCTTGCTCTACTACTTCTTCTATTCTTTCATCAGAAACAACTTTTTCCTTACTAATTCCATAATATGATCTTCTTGCTTTTACAGCATCTATAAATTTTCTTTCCATTTTAAAATCTCTCCTATCTGATTATTTATTTTAATCAACTTACTTTTAATAACCTTATTACAAAATTTATTATACTTTAGAATATTTTAATTGTCAATAGATAAATGATAATTATTATCAATTGTTTTTTGTATAAATTCATTATGATTTAATATTCTATCTTACTGATAAAACACCTTGATATATTTACATTATGGTATTATTCCCTATTTTCAAAAACAAAAACAAAGACTCCTATATTTTATATTTATAGTAGTCTTTGAGCTTTTAATTTCTTAATTCCACTTTTCTGCCCATTTTTGAATCTCAGACATTGCTTTGTGTAGTTCGAGTCCTTTTTCTGTGAGCTCATACTCTATTCTTACTGGAGTTTCTGGATATACACTTCTGACGACAATTCCTTGCTGCTCTAGCTCCTTAAACCTTTCAGTTAGCATACGAGCACTTAAATTTGGGATTGCTTCTTCTACATCTGAAAATCTTTTTTGACCACTTAGGAGAGTTTGAATAATAAGTCCTGTCCATCTCTTTCCTAAGAGTTCAAAAGCAGATTCAAATTTTGGGCACATATGATATTTATTATCCTTATCCATATTTATCACCCACTTATATTATACCATATTTAGTTACAAAAAGTAAGCTAGTTATATTTTTTCTAAAGAAATTTTTAAAGCTACAATCTCAAGCTTACTTCTCATCTGATTTTGATCTTGAATAACATTGTTTAGATGAATAGCATATGATTTATCATGTATTCAACTTTTTAATATATTTATAACCATTGTCTACAGAAATTATAGTAATGCTTCCATTTTCCGCTTTAAATTTGAAGAAATAACTTGGATCATCAAAAACCCAGGAGCAAATTACCTTAATAATACCTTCATGGGTTACAAGAAGAATATCTTCATTATGCTCGACTACCTGGTCCAAAAAGCTCTTAACCCTTTCATATACCATGTGGATGCTCTCCCCATTTGGAATCTCATAGGTAAATGGATCATCTACCCAAAGCTTAGATTCCTCAGGAAATTTGCTTGTGAACTCTTTATATCCTAAGCCTTCAAATATTCCAAAGTTTATCTCGCCTATTCGTTCTTCTTCTATTCCTTCTAGTCCTAGATGATGTCTTGTTTGATCTGTCCTTTTCAATGGACTGTAATAAACCTTTTGAAATTGATAATCCTTTAAAATTTCCTTGGTTTTTTTAATTTGGTCTATTCCATTATCTGTTAGAGGAGTGGTTGTTCTGCTTAAAACCTCAGCAATATTATCTTCTGATTCACCATGTCTAATCATAATTATATCCATTCTATAACCCCCCAAAAGCTTAACAATGATACTGTATCTCCAATTTCTATTATGGCTCCGTATGTATCTCCAGTCATTCCATCGATTTTTTTGTAAGACCAAAATGATAGTAACTCCCCTACTAGAAAGTTTATTAATAACGGAATTATGTAGAAAATATTAACAGTACAAATTATTCCTAAATATAAGAGCCCTACAATTATTATGGTCTTTCCAGGTCTTGAATTATGGAACAATTCTCCCAAGCCTCCTGGCCTTGAATTTTTCTTATAGCAAATAATTCTAGATACTACCAATCTAGAATTAGCTAACGAAAAAATCAATGCTGGTAGCAAGTCTTTATCAAAGCTTGATATAATAACGAACTTGGACAACAAGAGAACTACAATGCTTAATACTCCATAAGCACCAATGCGACTATCCTTCATTATTTCAAGAATTCTATCCTTTTCTCTATAGGATAAAAATCCATCAAATGTATCTGATAAGCCATCGATATGAAGTCCTCCTGTTAAAAATATCATTGCTATTAGAGCTAACAGACTAGCAATATCCTTATTTAAAAAGGAAACAGGATAGTAAATTAACCCTGTTATACAACCTATGACTATCCCAACCAGGGGAAAGAAAAATATACTATGTCTTATATTTATTTCATTGAAATCTACATTTCTTTTTATTGGAAGCCTAGTTAAAAACTGAAATGATAATACAAGCCCATCTATCATTTTATCTTCACCGGTATGCCACAGCACACCAAGTAAACATAATCAGCAAGCTTTGCCAATCTCTGATTTACCCTTCCTTGAATATCTCTAAACACCCTAGATATATGGTACTCAGGTACGATAGAGTCTCCTACTTCATTGGTTACCATTACTAGATCTAAATCCATATCACGTGCCTCTAAAAGCAGCGCTCCTACTTCTTCAATTACTTTGTTTTCTACTTGATTCTGTAGATCATAATCTATGTACTCCTTATCCTTAGTCATATCAAACATAATATTTGATGTAAGTACAGTTATACAATCTAATAGATATGCTCTTTCCTTTCCAATAGCATCCTTTAAATTATAATTTCCCTCATAAGTTCTCCAGATATGAGGTCTACTATCCCTATGAAGTTTAATCCTTTCCTCCATTTCCCCATCAAGTGCTCTGGAAGTTGCTATATAGACTACATCATTTCTATGCTCAAATATACTTTCTGCAAAGGTACTTTTACCGCTTCTTGCACCTCCTGTTACTAAATATATCATTCTATACCCCATTTCCATTAATATCCTTAGTAGTTATCAACACTAATATGGTATCATAGAGGTAGAATTTTGTAAATTAGTGAACATTTTTGGTTTTAGAGATATTTATCCCTGATTTTGGGTAAAATTATCATAATCTATACCATGATTAAATTTAGGAAATATGAGGAGGTTTTTTACATGGCAATTTTAAAACCCTTTAAAGCTTATAGACCAACTCCCGAACTAGCTAGTAAGGTTGCTGCACTTCCATATGATGTACTTAGCAGCGATGAAGCTAGAAAGTTAGTGGAAAATAATCCGTATTCATTCCTTCATGTAGACAAATCCGAAGTCGATTTAGATCCTAAAGTAGATATTCATGATGCTCTTGTCTATGAAAAAGCAAGGGACAATCTAAAAGAAATGATTAGCAAGGGGATTTTTATTAGAGACTTAGAGGATAGATACTACATATATAAACAGACAATGGGCAAAAGAGCACAAACAGGGTTAGTTGGTTGCACCTCCATTGATGATTATATGAATAATATTATTTTAAAGCATGAAAAGACCAGAGCTGATAAGGAACTAGATAGAATAAACCATGTAGACTATACCAATGCAAATACTGGACCCATCTTTCTGACTTACAGGAATAAGCTTGAAATAGACCAAATAATCCAAAACTGGATAGAAAATCATGATCCTGTTTATGACTTTATTTCTGAGGACAATATTGGACATACGGTTTGGATTATAGATGATTCCTCAATTATCCATGAGTTAACAAATCACTTTAAAAATGTAGAACATTTATATATTGCAGATGGACACCATCGGTCAGCATCAGCTGCCAAGGTAGGTCTAAAACGACGTGAAGAGTTTCCAGATTTCGATGGCACTGAGGAGTTTAACTACTTTTTATCAGTTCTATTTCCTGCATCAGACCTTTATATTATGGATTATAACAGAGTCGTTCAAGATTTGAATGAGTTCTCTGTAACGGAATTTTTAGAGCTAGTAAAGGATAAGTTTACAGTGACCCCAATTGAAACATCAGATCCATATAAACCTGAAAAACCTCATACTTTTGGAATGTATCTCGATGAACAATGGTACTGCCTTGAGGCTAAAGAAGGAATCTTTGACCCAGATGATATTGTAAACAGCTTAGATGTATCCATCTTACAAAACAATATCCTGGACCCACTCTTAGGTATTGTAGACCCTAGAATTGATAACCGTATCGATTTTATAGGTGGTATAAGAGGCTTGACGGAGCTGGAAATCAGGGTTGAGGATGGCGCCCGAGTTGCTTTTTCACTATATCCTGTAACTATTGATGAACTAATGAAAATAGCAGATGCAGGTGAGATAATGCCACCTAAGTCCACCTGGTTTGAACCTAAGCTAAGAAGTGGAATATTCATACATGAACTACAATAATATATAGACGGCCTTTGGCCGTCTATTTTTATTTAGACTTTATAGCTTGCCCAGTGTTTTCAACTCATTCTCTATAGCTTTTAAAACATTCTCTCTTGCCGGCGTAAGAGGTAATCTAAGGCCACCTACATTTGTACCTGTCATATTTAGGGCTGCCTTTACGGGTATTGGATTTGCTACTATAAACAAGGTTTGGTATATTTTCAAAAGCCTTAGATGTAATTCTTTTGCCTTTTGGGTGTCCTTTCCTACAAAGGCATCAATCAACTCCTTCATCTCAGGTCCAACTATATGAGAACATACACTGACAACACCATAAGCTCCAACTGATAAGGCAGGAAGAAGCATTACATCATCTCCTGTATAAATTAAGAAATCATCTGGAACTTTTCTCATCATTTCAGACATTTGTACTATATTTCCACTTGCTTCTTTCAAAGCAACAATATTTTCGATTTTTGATAATTTCTCTAGGGTATCAGGCAATATATTGCAGCCTGTTCTACCTGGTACATTGTAGAGCATAATAGGTAGGTCTGTAGACTCTGCTACACTTTTATAGTGTTCATAAATGGAGTCCTGATCAGGTTTATTGTAATATGGAGTTACAACGAGCAAACCATCAACTCCAGCCTCTTTAGCTGCCTTAGCATTTTCTATGGTATTCTTTGTGGAATTTGTCCCTACACCTGCAATTATTGGTACATCTACTTTTAATTTCATCCTCCTGTATAAGGCTGCTCTCTCTTCAAAGGTAAGTGTTGGTGCTTCACCGGTAGTTCCTGTTATTACAAGGGCAGTACTTCCCTCTTCTACTAATTTTTTTCCCAATTTAACAGCAGCTTTGTAATCTACCTCTAGGTTTTCATCAAAAGGTGTAACCATTGCAGTTATCAATCTTCCCCAATTAATCATAAGACCCCTCCTAAAAATTATACTAATTCATACTATGATATATTTTGATATTTGCTAATATTCCTCAACAAATTAATGATATGAGAATAGAATAAAGTAGAAATTCATTATGGAGGAGTTTTATTATGGGACTTGTAGTATTAAAATTTGGAGGTACCTCCCTTAAGGATATGAATAGAGACAGCGATTTCTTAAAACATATAAAAAACCATGTCGCTAAGGGGGATAAGGTTGTAGTAGTAGTGTCTGCCATAGGACGAATGGGTGCTCCCTATTCAACCGACACCCTTATAAGTCAACTAGAGATGATAGATAAAAAAATAGATCCTAAGAAAAAGGATTTTATAATGTCCTGTGGCGAGATTATATCAGCAGCTATAGTAGCTCATCTATTAGAAAGCATTGGTTTGCCTTCGGAACCACTAACTGGTTTTCAAGCAGGGATCATTACTGATAATGAATTTAATACTAGCAAGATACTGGAGATCAATATAAATAAGATTATTAAACATATAGACGAAGGAAAAGTTGTAGTTGTGGCAGGATTTCAAGGTATGACAAAGGAAATGGAAATAACTACTTTAGGAAGGGGCGGAAGCGATACAACAGCTGTTGCTTTAGGAGTCTATCTAGACGCTGATGAGGTTTATATATATACCGATGTTCCAGGAGTTGCCATTATGGACCCGGCTCTTGTACCAAATCCTTTATATATCAAGAAAATATCATATAAAGATATGTATGCTCTAGCTTCCAATGGTGCTTCTGTAATTCATCCACGCGCAGTAATGATGGGAATGAAACATAATATACCAATTAGAGTATTGTCAACCTTTCAAGACGATCCTGGGACCTTGATATCAGTAGAGGGCAACGATGGTATCATTAAGGGATTTGCAATAAAGTCTCTCAAGGATAAGAAGGTAGTATCACTCTACTACAATCCAAAGTATGATAATAACATTTTGGAAGGAGTAACTAATTTTATTAAGAATAATAGCGATATAATAATTAGAGCCGACTATTGTCATGATTATTTTGAATTTGTAGTTGAGGAAGAACATCTAAAGACCTTTGGAACCAAGATTTATAATTATTTCTTGGGAAATTAAAAGCCCCTGGATAACCAGGGGTATTTTAGTCTATTGTTCTGCTAAAGCAGTTGCATCAATTAAGAATTGTTCAATTTCACCTTTTGATTTCATATCTTCAACAAGTTCATTAATGAAATCAACTAAGTCAGTATTTCCTTTGTTAACAGCTATGTTAATACCAGGCTCTAGACCTAGATCAGTTTCAGCTATGAAAAGGTCTGGATTTTGTTTAACATAAGCCATTGCTACAGGCTCTGCAATAATTGTGCCATTTATCTTGCCATTTTTTAATTCCAAAACAACATCAGGCAATTTAGCAATAGCTACTACTTCTGCGTTTTTAAATGTCTCATTAGCTAATGCTTCCTGAGTGGTTGCCTTTTGAACTCCAACCTTTAAACCCGCAACATCTAAATCTTCAAAACTCTTATATTTGTCCTTGTCTTCTGCTTTAACAACAAGCTTTTGCTTTGCTTGATAATATGGAATGGAGAAATCTACTACCTTTGATCTTTCTTCAGTTGCTACCATTCCAGCGATAATCATATCTATATCATCTGTAACTAGGGCTGGGATTACTCCTTTAAACTCCATATCAACTATCTCAAGTTCTACCCCTAATTCTTGTGCGATTCTCTTAGCGATTTCTATATCTACTCCAACAATTTGGTCTTTTCCGTCTATAATTTTATGGAATTCAAATGGTGGATAACCAGCAGCTGTTCCAAGAACTATCTTGCCTTTTTCTTTAATCTGAGCTATTTTACCACCTTCAGCAGGCGCTTCTGCAGCTGGTGTTTCTGCTGCTGGAGCTTTCTCCTCTGTAGTGGTTCCTCCCTTTGCACATGCACCAAGTGTAATCATCATAGATACTACTAACAATACTACTAATATTTTCTTTATCATTTTATATTCCTCCTATTTTTTTAGTTAATTTTTTAATTAATTTTCACCTAAAATAGTAAGGAACACCTTCGACCCTTGGAAATCTTATTCTCAATGCAGAATTTTGATTTCCACTGGCTCTTGTTAAATGCATTATTTAGCAAGATTAAGACCTCCTTTAATAGACTTACTATATTTTTAATTACTTGTTTAACTTTTGCATAATAGCTTTAGTCTTTAAAGGTAGTCCAAATAGATTGATAAAGCCTTCTGAATCCTTTTGGTTGTAGTCACTTTCTCCAAATGTTGCTAAATCTTCACTATATAATGAATATGGAGACTTAGTTCCTGCAACTGTACAATTTCCCTTATAAAGCTTCATTCTTACTGTTCCAGTACATGTTTCTTGTGTTACATCCACGAAAGCTGCTAAAGCTTCTCTTATGGTAGTAAACCACATTCCATCATATACTAGCTCTGCATATTTTGAAGCTATTAGCTCCTTATAATGCATTGTCTGACGATCAAGAGTTAAGTACTCTAGCTCTTGGTGAGCTTTAAATAGAATTGTTCCACCTGGAGTTTCATATACTCCTCTGGATTTCATTCCTACTAGTCTATTTTCAACTATATCATCAATACCTACACCGTTGGCAGCTCCTAGGGCATTTAACTTTTCAAGAAGCTCAATTGCTCCTAATTTTTCACCATTTACTGCTACAGGTATTCCCTTTTCAAAATCTATTTCAACATAGGTTGGGGTATCAGGTGCTTTTTCTGGTGGAGTAATTACCAAATAAAGGTGTTCCTTAGGCTCGTTCCATGGAAGTTCTAGATCTCCACCTTCATGGCTTAGGTGCCATAGGTTTCCATCCATACTATATGGGCGCTCCTTAGTTACAGGAATCTCTATGCCTCTTTTTTCAGCATACTCTATTGCATCCTCTCTGGATTTAATATCCCAGATTCTCCATGGTGCAATAATCTTCATCTCAGGCGCAAGAGCCTTTATTGTAAGCTCAAAACGAACCTGGTCATTTCCCTTACCAGTACAACCATGACAGATTGCCTCTGCCCCTTCCTGAAGTGCAATTTCTACTAATCTTTTTGCTATAACAGGTCTTGCAAATGCAGTACCTAATAAGTACTTGTGCTCATATATACATCCAGCCTTTAATCCTGGCCATACATATTCAGTTAGGAATTCTTCTCTTATGTCCTCTACATAGATCTTGCTAGCACCTGACTTGATGGCTTTTTTCTTTACAGCCTCCATATCATCGCCTTGACCTACATAGCCTGCTACTGCAATTACTTCATAACCATAATTTTCTTTTAACCAAGGAATAATTACTGATGTATCTAATCCCCCAGAGTACGCTAACACAACTTTTTTCATCTAAATATATCCTCCTAATCTTTTTTCTATAAACATTTACATAGTCAATGCCATAATGGCCTTCTGTGCATGTAATCGGTTTTCAGCCTCATCAAATACTACGGAATTAGGTCCCTCTAGTACTTCCTCGGTGATTTCCTCACCTCTATGAGCTGGAAGACAATGCATTACTAGACAGTTCTTATGAGCAATATTTAATAGCTCAGAATTTATTTGATATGATTTAAAATGTTTAATTCGTTCTTTTGCCTCATTTTCTTGGCCCATACTTGCCCATACATCTGTATAGAGTATATTAGCATCCTTAGCTGCTTCTTTAATATCTGTTGTTACTGTAATAGATCCTCCAGTAAGCTTAGCATCTTCATTAGCAAGCTTTACTATCTCTGGATTTGGTTGATAGCCTTCTGGTGAGGCTATAACAACATGCATGCCTGTTTTTGCCCCTCCAAACATAAGTGAATGTGCCATATTGTTTCCATCACCTATATATGTGAGTTTTTCTCCTTTAAGCTTGCCATGATGCTCTTCAATAGTCATCAGATCAGCAAGTACTTGACAAGGATGCAGAAGGTCGGTTAGTGCATTTATTACTGGAACATCAGCATATTTCGCTAGTTCTAGAACATCATCATGTGAATAGGTTCTAATCATTATACCATCCACGTATCTAGATAATACTCTAGCTGTGTCTTTTATGGGTTCTCCTCTGCCAATCTGTAAATCGTTAGAGGATAGAAATAGAGCACTTCCTCCCAATTGATACATTCCTACTTCAAAGGATACTCTTGTTCTAGTTGAGCTCTTTTGAAATATCATGCCCAAAGTCTTTCCCTTTAAAAGGTGATGAGGTTGCCCTTTCTTTTGCTTTGCTTTAAGATCATGTGCAAAGTTTAGGATATACTTTATTTCTTCTGATGAATAATCATGTAGAGATATAAAATCCTTACCCTTTAGTTGTGTTGCTTTTGGTACTTCAATATTTACTTTTGCTATTGCCACTTTTCATTCCTCCTATTATTTTAAAATCTATAATAGTGAGGAACTCCTTCGACCATCGGAAATCTTATTCTTACTGCCTGAATTAGACTTCCATTGGCTCTTGTTAATTTTTATAATTAGCAAGATTAAGACCTCCTTCTTAAATATTTAGCATCACTAAATGATGGAAATATTATTTTTGCTTTTCATCATTATAGTCTGATAATTTGAAAAAAGCAACAACTTTTTTAATTTATCCAAAATTTATTTTATCAATCTAAAGTGATATAAGTAAAAATCACTGAAGATGGATTTTATTTATTGTATTCCATCTCCAGTGATTTATATGACTACAAGATTAATGGCTGAAGTTGTTTACCATTTAGAGCAGCTTCTATGGTATCCTCCAACATTTCAAATTTAGCTATCATGGACTTTGGCTTATTTATTGGGTCATCCTGCTTAAAAGGCACAAAGTATATGTTCTTTATATTTAAAAGCATTCCTATATTCTTGGCATTTCCACCTAGAGCATCATTTGTTGCTAATGCCAATACCAACGGTCTTTCATTTCTAAGATGTGCCTTGCAAGCCATGGTAACTGAAGTATCTGTTACTGCATTTGCAAGCTTTGCTAGAGTATTTCCAGTACAAGGTGCTACCACCATAATATCTAGATTCAACTTCGGTCCAACTGGTTCAGCATCAACTATTGTTGTGATTAGCTCTTTACCTGTGATTTTCTTTAGCTTTTCCTTCCATTCTTCAGCTGTTCCAAATCTAGTATCAAATGTATCCACTGCTGCTGAAATTATTGGATATAGATCAGCTCCTTTTAGTTTAAGCTTCTCTATCTCAGGAAACACCTTGCTAAAATTACAGGATGAGCCTGTCAATGCAATACCTATTTTAAGTCTACTTAGATCCATAGCTATACCCCACTTCCTCCATAATATTATAAACAGTATCCCTGATAGCAGCTGCAGCTGAAACTGGTGCTACCTTGCCGGGAAGTCCCATTGCACTTACAACCTTAAGCCCAATATCCTTAGCAGCTTCTAAATTAATGCCTCCAGGCTTTGAGGCTAATTCTATAATCAATGCATCTTTTTTTATCTTCTCTAATAGTTCCTCGTTTAAAATAATACTAGGTACGGTATTAAATACTACATCCATTTTGGAAAGATAATGGGGTAATTCTTTAAGGTGAACAGGTTTATAGCCATTATTCTTAATCCAAGCTAAATCTCCATAATCTCTAGCTTCAACGTATAGATTTGCACCTATTCCATGAAGCATTCTAGACAAGGAGGTTCCAATCCTCCCATATCCAAGCACTATTACATTAGAACCATGGATCGTAGTTCTCATCTCCTCCATAGCCACTTGTATAGCTCCCTCAGCTGTAGGAACAGCATTTAAGGCTTGCATTTCCTCTCTAGAAAAATAATCCACTAGCTTAATCCCAAGCTTCTCTCCCATATCTTTAAATCCTTTTGCAATCTTCCCCGCAGTTAAAATTTGCTTTTTATTTAATATTTCTAATACATCTTCTATCTTTATCTTCCCTGAAAAAAAAGGTGTATTAAAATGCTCATAATCCTCAGAGAATGGCAAGGGTCCTATTATCAAATCTCTATCCACTATAGACTCATGTAATTTTTTAGGTTGAGTATGAAATAGTTCAAGTTTATCAAAACCATAGATCACAACTTCGTGACCGTCATCCTTTAGTAGGTTTGCAAGCTCTACATTTCGCATATCACCACCAAGTATAGAAATCTTCATAATGTCCATACAATCCCTCCTCGTTAACAATCTCAAGATAATATATCTTATGTGCAACACGGTTAAAAGTGATATAATTGTAATATGATTTGCCCAAAAGCATGTAATGGAGGTCTTTATGAAAAGATTAATCAGTATACTCCTTGTATTGACTATATTGTTCTCCCTAAGCCTAGGATTAAATGCTACTCTACCAGTTAATAGCTCAAGTGATGAACAAAAAAAACTAGAAGAGCTATCAAGGGAAGAGAAAGAGATTTTGGAAGAACTTTTTACGCTAGTACAAGGGATTAAGGAGATGGAGGAAGTAGAAAAGTCTACCTCTGTTCAAATAAAAGAACTCAAAAATAAAATTCAGGAAAAAGAATTAGAGATTGTTGAAAAAGAGATTTCCTATGGAAACAATTTGGATATTATGGAGGATATACTTCGCTCCTACCAACAGAAAGGCTCAACTACATATCTAGAGCTAATACTAGGCTCTGACAATCTTTCAACTCTTCTTAGGAGGGTTAATTTCCTTCGGGATATATCCCGAAATACAGAAAAACTGCTTGAAGAGCTTGAAGAAGCTAAGGAAGAACTTGAGGAGGATAGAAACAAGATTCAGGAGAGTTTATTATTTGTTGAAGAAAGACAAAAGGAGCTTAAGGAAGCCATAACAAAACAACAATTCTTAAAAAGCGACCTTGAAAAAAAACTTGCTTCCCTTCAAGAAGAAAAAAGCAAATTCGAGGAGTATCTATTTATGGTTGAAAATAGCTGGAAGAGCATAAAACCAACATTTACTGAAACCATAAACCAATTTACCAAGATGATTGAGGACGGAAACCTGCCTGAAGAAACCATTGATATCAATATAGGCCTATCTGGGGTAAAGGGAATTATTTTGGAGAAATCATTAAGTACAATTTTTTCATCCCAGGAATTTCCCACAAAGATTGACATGAGGTTGAATAAGGATAATGTAGAACTTCTTCTACCTGAAATAGGCATACGTATGTCGGGAAGTCTTGAAATACTTAAAAACAAGCAAACCTTAAGGTTTAATATGGAAGAGGGAAGCTATCTGGATATGAAGTTGGAAAAGTCAGCAATGGAGGAGCTCTTTAGCTTTGGATATCTAGAGTTTAACTTTAAGAAGCTATTAGGTAAAAGTACTATTAAAAATATAATTATATATGAGGACAAGCTAGAATTGATTATAAATCCAGTAATCTTTTAAGGAGAAATATATGATAATTGCGGAAAATCTATATCTTAAATACCATGATGGCACAATAGGCTTAAAGGATATATCACTTGTAATTCCACCGGGTCAAGTAGTATTTATTACAGGTCATAGCGGTTCTGGAAAAACAAGCTTTTTAAAACTTTTAATGGGTATGGAATCACCTACTGAAGGAAATTTAAGAGTTTTAAATAAGGATATGAACAAGATAAATCATAAAGAACTTCGTGAATTGAGACGAGAAATCGGACCTATATTTCAAGATTTTAGGCTTTTAGACGGAAGAACTGTACTGGATAATGTACTTATTGGAATGAGATTTTTGAATTTTACCAAAGCTCAAATGAAGGAGTTGGCTCTTGATGCTATTGAGAGAGTAGGTCTTTCCCATAAGGTAAAATCCTTGGTAGATAATTTGTCCTATGGAGAACGTCAAAGGGTTTCTATAGCCAGAGCAGTGTGCAGGAAGCCAAAACTTATAATAGCAGATGAACCTACAGGCAACTTAGATAAAGAAAACTCATTAAAAATTTTAGAGCTCCTTAAATCCTTTAAAAGTGATGATACCACAATAATTATTACAACCCATGCAACTCACCTAATTGAGGATGAAGTTGATTGCCTTCAGATTAGGGTAAAATTCGGAGAAATGAGCTTATGGGAGGTACAAGATGAAATCAATAGCTAAAAATATAGATTACTTCCTAAAAGAAATAAAAACCGTATTGAAACTGGATTTGGCATCCAATATCCTTTCTATAATCAGCTTAGGATTTATATTCTTTCTCCTATCCTTAATAGTTGCAGGAGGGTGGAGCGTAAATTATATGATAGATTCCATCGAAAGCCAAGCAGAAATCAGTGTTTATTACTATGAGAATTCCGATATAAAAGAAATCCAAGAGGATATCCAAAATATAAATGGAGTATTGCAAGTCGTACCTATTAATGAAGATGAAGCCAAGGATAGAATGACTGAAATAATGGGGGAAGAATCGAGAATTTTAGAGCTTTTTGACCATAATCCCTTTAGTCCCTATATAGAGGTCAAAATAGATTTGAATAATATGGATAAAGTTTCTTCAATCATTGAAAAAGTTCAAGGAGTAGAATTTATACGTGATAACAAGGCAGTTTTAGAGAAGCTTAAAGGGATATCCAATGTAGCAAACTTACTGGGAATACTTGTAATCTCAGCCGTCAGTATTGCTACACTCGTAATTACATCCCATATCATAAGACAAGGTATATACTCAAACAAAGAAGAAATAAATACCCTAAGGCTCCTAGGAGCACCGGAAGGATTTATAACCCTTCCCTATGTGCTGGAAGGTCTATTTATGACATTGCTTGCAGCACTTCTATCCGTAGGAATGGTTACTATAATTATAAGGTTTTTAAACTCTCAAATTATAGGTTATCTACCCTTTATAGTTCTTCCAGATTATAAACAGATGATTTTGGGCATAGGGGTATTGATCCTAGGTTTAGGTTTTATATTGGGTTTACTGGGATGTGCTATAGGACTTAAATCCACTAGAGAATAATCCCACAGACTCTTTAATTAGTAATAAAACCCGAGATTCTTCAAAGACAGTTAAAATACTATCTTTCAAGTCTCCCGGGTTTTTTATTTCCTATTCCATATTACCTAATTTTTATTTCCTATTACTCTATTTCCTGATTTATTTAAATGTATCGTGGGTTCTTAAAGTAAGTATAACTGCCTCTTCTCTAGTAGTATGTCCTAGTGGATTTATAAGACCTTTGCTATCGCCTCTTAGGATACCCTTATACCTCATAAAATTTACATCTTCTATGGCCCAGGAGGCTATGTTGGATTCCGTTGTAGGTTGAACTGCTCCATAGCTAAAATCCATCTGGGGATGAATAGCTTTTAAGGCTCTAACTAGCATTACTGCAATTTCTTGCCTGGTGACAAGGTTATTTGGCAAGAATTTTCCTCCTCCAACTCCTTTAACTACTCCAATCTTTGCTGCCTTTAATACCTCTGGGTTGTTAGTGTCAGCAAATGATTGTCCTTCATAATTTATAGTGTTTCCTGTTTGTAGCTCATAAAGTCTTACTACTATTGCACTAAATTCCTCTCTAGTGATTTCCTTCTTCATATCATCTCTAATAGTGTCTGAAATCAACTGCAATTCAACTGCCCTATCAAGCTCTACAAAAGCCCAATTACTAGCATTCTGGTAATAAGACTTTAGCCCTAAGGACACAGGGCTTGAGAATGAACCATCAACCTTTAAACTAGCTCCATCCTTAAAATATCTAAGAACGTATCTGACTCTAAAGCTATAATTAGTATTATTTAGGTCTATATATCCTAAGCCTTCTGTTGTTGGATCTATAACAATAGTAGTCCTTTCATCTGTAGAAAAAGGTAAGTATGTTGATTTGAGTTCTTTATTTATAGAAGCCCATTCTCCCCTTCCTACCTTGTAATCTACCTGATATTCTACATTTCCCAATCCAAATATTAAATATGGATTTTTCCAGGAAAGGACAAACTGGTTTTCTGCGATACTTAAGGTTAAAAAACTTGGAGTTCCTAAATTTTTCTCTGTAATAATTGCTTCACCAAAGGAATGTGTTGGTATTAAAAGCATCCAACATAATACTACGATTAATATGTTTTTCATTACTACCTCCTCGAAATTCTACTCTTTATCTGGAGTTATATCTATCATATCATCCTTATTGTATTCTGGGTCCACTTCCTCCATCTCAATTACATCATCTAAATCTATTATATCGTCATCCATAATATCAGCAGGTCTATTTACCTTCCAGGATTTATATGCATCGATTTCTGAAGTGATTTTCTTTAGAATATAAGCTATAACCGCTGCATCATCAATAAAACCACCTAAAACAAAATCCGGAATAATATCAATAGGAGTAACTAAATAAATAAGACTTATTAATATCAATATAACTGAACCCTGTGAAAGTTCTTTATATCTACCATTGTAATAATCTTTTATAAGCTCTATCAAAACCTTCAAATCATCTATTAAGCTTTTTAACTCCTTATTACCTTCCAGCATCTTCTTAACCTTTTGTAAAAGCTCTGCTATTTTTCCTCTATCTTCATAAAGATCAGAGGCTTTATCCCGAAAATTACTGATAATTTTTTCAAAATTCAAATTCATACAATCACCCCAATTATATTTTTTTCCAAATTCTATAAATCCTAATCATTTCTGTTTATTATCTACTCGAAATCCCACCTATCTTAAATACTATTTCTAATTTTACCATAAAGACATACTTATGTAAAAATACTTTTAATGTCGAAAAAAGGCAACCTATAGGTTGCCTAAATTAAACAGTTATTTCTTTATCAATTCCATCTTTAGTTTTTCTGGAGTAATTGGTAGTTCTCTAATTCTTACTCCAGTAGCATTATATACAGCATCTGCAATAGCAGGTGGAGCAGGGTTGGTAACTACTTCCCCAATTGACTTTGCCCCATATGGCCCAGTTTCATCGTAAGAGTCTGCAAAATCAACAACTATGTTGTTGATATCCATTCTGCAAGGAATCTTGTATTGCATCAAGGTGTTGGTAATAAGCTTCCCACCTTTTGTTTCCTTTACTTCCTCAAATAAGGCCATTCCGATTCCCTGGACTATACCTCCTTCTGCTTGAATTCTTGCAAGCTTTGGATTTACCACAGTTCCACAATCTATTACCTCTACAAAATTTAAGACATCAACCTTACCGGTTTCTAGATCCACTTCTACCTCGGCAAATCCTGCTACAAAAGGAGGCGCTACATCTGTAGTGGTATAGGATCCTGTTCCTACTAATTGTATATGCGGTCTCTTATATATAAGCTTATTGCTAAAATCAACTAAGGATATAGAATGACTTCCATCCTTTGATTTAATATCAACTCCATCGAATTCCACATCTTCAACATCAATATGCAAAATTCTTGCCCCTTCTCTTAAGATCTTATCTCTAAGGTCTAAGGCAGCTATTTTAATGGCGTTACCTGAAAAATATGTGGTTCCAGATGCATATGCTCCTACATCAAATGGTGTTAGCTCAGTATCTGATGAGAATATTGTAATAATATCATTAGAAACTCCAAGACCCTCAGCTGCAATCTGCTTTAATATAGTATCAGCACCAGTTCCTATATCAGCTGCCCCGGTTAAAAGAGTAAATGTTCCACCCTCATTTAGCCTGATTGAAGCAGATGCCGCATCTATACCTGGTATGCCAGACCCTTGCATTGATATGGACATTCCTACCCCTCTTACCTTGGTTGAGGATACTTCTTTTCTTGGGTATTTATTGTTCCAATCTATTAGTTCCTTACCCTTCTCTACACAATATTTTAGTTCACAGCTATCCATTGTTATAGGCTCATCACCTGCACCTATAGTTGTAAGGTTAAATATCTGAGACGTTTCACCTTTTCTAATCATATTCTTCTCTCTTAAAACTACTGGATCCATATTTAACTTAGCCGCTAACTCATTTACTGCAGATTCCAGTGCAAATGTACCCTGGGTAACTCCATAGCCTCTAAAAGCACCACCTGAGACGTGGTTAGTATATACTGCTTTTCCTGTAAATCTGGCAGCATCCACCCTATTATAAAGAGGTATGGCCTTATAACCTACAGCTCCAAGTACTGTAGCGGCATGCTCCCCATATGCTCCTGTATCAGAGATTACATCCAAATCTATGGCTTTTATATTCCCTTCAGCATCGGAGCCTAGGGTTACATCCAAGGTCATAGCATGTCTAGTTGTGGTTGTTTGGAAGGTTTCCTTACGGTCATATACTATCTTAGATGGTTTTCCGGTCTTATATGTGACAAGGGCTGGATAGAATTCCACCTGAACAGTTTGCTTGCCTCCAAATCCTCCACCTATTCTTGGCTTTATTACTCTAACCTTTCTTGTAGGTATCCCTAGGGAAAGAGCCACGTCTCTTCTTACATGAAATGGAATCTGGGTAGAAGATACTATTACCAAGGTTCCATATGGGTCCATATATGAGAAAGCCCTATAGGTCTCCATCATTGCATGGGATTGTGCCTGAGTCTTATATCTACTTTTAATTACTACATCACAACCTTCAAGAGCCTTATCCACATCACCTACACCAAAATTATAAACTGCTGAAATATTCTTCTCAGGTTCAAAGCCATGATCACTATTTAGGAAGCATCTTTCTCTAAAGTGGATTTGACTCTTGCTTTCCTGGGATTTCATCATATCTAGAACTGGTTCATATACCTCATACTCTACTTTTATAAGCTTTAATGCCTTTTTAGCAATATCCTCAGTTTCTGCTGCAACTATTGCTACCTCGTCCCCAACATATCTTACATATTCGTCTAATATATATTTGTCATAAACTGAAGGCTCCGGATAGGACTGACCAGCTCTTGTATACAGGTTTTTTGGCACATTCTCATGGGTGAATATCACTTCTACTCCAGGAATTTTCTCTGCCTTTTCTGTGTTAATGCTCTTAATCCTTGCAAAAGCATGCGGACTTCTTAAAATCTTTATAACGAGACAATTACTTGGTGCGATATCATCGGTATATAAGGGTTTCCCCGTTACTAAACTCATCCCGTCTATCTTTGGTCTATGTTGTCCTACTGATTTTAGTTCCCTTTTCATTCTGACACCCCCATATACCTCATAATAGCTCTTAGTTGTCCTACATAGCCCGTACATCTGCATAGGTTTCCTGTTAAATATTGAGTAATGGATTCCTTTGTAGGACTTTTAAGCTCTCTTTTCATGGCGATAACTGTAAGGACAAGACCTGGGCTGCAATATCCACACTGATCTACTCCTTCATCTACCAAGAATTCACCAAGCTTTCTTTCTTCATCTGTTAAACCTTCTACTGTTGTAATGCTCTTATTATTTGCTCTTACTGCAAGATAGGAACAGGATAATATAGGACTCCCATCTATTAGTACAGTACAAACTCCGCATGAGCCTGTACTACATGCCTTTTTAACGCTAAGATATCCATGTCTTCTCAATGCCTCAAGTAAATATTCATCTGGATTTACGTCAAAAGATTTTTTTTGGCCGTTGATATGTAGGTTTATAATCATTTTGACACCTCCATTAATGCTCTTTTTACCAATATTTTTGATAGTTCTTTTCTATATTCACCTGAGCCCCTGTTGTTATTTCCATAATGTAGCTCCTCAGATGCTATTTCGCCTGCTCTCTTTGCAGTTTCCTCTGTTATTCCATTATCTTTTATATATTCCATAGCACTTTGGGCCAAGGCAGCACGTCTTGGTCTTGCTCCTATGAAAATTCTTATCTCTTTCTCACTTTCTGCTACAGCAACGCTCAATATAGCATAGTCTACCTGAGAATTCCTAAATGTCTGAAATGCTGCTCTTTTAATGGACTTCTTGATTATAATCTTCTCCAAAATATCCCTTCTGTGGCCTTCTTCCTTTAAGTAATCCTCTAGGGACATTCTTCCTCCTTCATGAAAGAATATATCTGCATCTAGCGCCAACAAAGCCGTAATCGGATCTGAAAATCCATATTTAGAATAAACAGTTGCACCTATGGTAGCAATACTTCTAAGCTGAACCCCTATTATATGCTTAACTGAATCTCTAATAACATCTCCAAAATGATCCTTTAATAGCTCAGATGTCTCAAACTTTCTAAGGCTTGTCATTGCGCCTATTTCTATTTCATCTCCAACATCGTTTATATAGTCAAGACCTGCATCCGATAAATCTATGGCTAAGCCAATTCTTCTATCTCCCATCCTTAAAAAGCATCCTCCGCCAATCAGCCTGGCAGCTTTTTTAGATTTTAAAGCTTCATAAGCCTCATCTGTTGATTTAGGTAATAAATAATCTCCAAATGTTATCACTACAAATCACCTCTCATCGCAAAATTATTTGATACTAACTTGTTGAAATTGTTTCCATTATTGCTTCTTAATACACTAAACCTGATCAAATCATCCATATAATACTCTGAATTATACATTATTCCTTCGCCATTATCAGAATATTTGACTACATCTACTCTTAATATAGGTAAATCTAATTCAACACCAGTTATCTTAGAAATTTCTTCAGTCACTAACTCAGGAATTATTTCCATATAGTCATATTCAAATACAATATCGCTATTATTCTCTACAAAATCAAAGATGGATTTACCAAGACTTTCTTCATTTATACACTCTTTTGATAATAACTTCATAGGAATTCTATTGATACAGAAAGCAGCTACTCTTTTATCAGCTAAAAATATTTTTTTAACCTGAAGTATCTCATCTCCTTCTATAAGGCTTAAATGTTTTTTTGAATATTCATCCACCTTTATTATATCATAGGATATAAGTTTTACACCTAATTCGTAACCACAATTTTCTATAAAACTACCTAATTCGCCCTTATAGTCTATATTTTCTGCAAGCTTTCGAGCAAATGTAGTGACAACAGTACTGCTTCCTTGATTCTTTACTATTAATCCCTCACTCTCCAATACCGTTAAGGCTTCTCTAACAGTAAGCCTGGAGAGACCCATTTGTTCTGCAATCTTACTTTCTGAAGGCAACTTGGTACTTGAATCATCCATCCCTAATACGTAATCTCTTAGTATATTGACTGCTTGTTGAGACATGGTTATTCTACTTGGCTTTTGAAGCTCCATTTACTACCTCCTTGCTCTAAATTAAGAAGATGAGTATATTAACTTCAATATACTCATCAATATTTTATATAAAAATAGGGCTTATTTATTATCCAGTTTAATTGTAGCAACATCTTCATTTTTATCAGAAGCATTTTTTCAGTTGCTTCTATTTACACTAGTTGGATTTTTTATCCTTAGGCAATGTTAAATTAAGAAATATAGCTACTAAAGTTGACATGACTACTGAAGATGAGCCGAATACAGTTCCTACCCAAGATGGAAATCCTTCTAATGAGCCAGGAACAGATGTTATTCCAACTCCAATAGCTACTGCAAGACCAACAACTGCTGTGTTTCTAGGAGTAAGCTCGGAGGATGCTATCATCTTTATTCCTGTCATGGTAATCATGGCAAATACCGATATTGTAGCTCCACCAATTACACTATAAGGTATTGTTGTTAGTATAGCAGCAAATTTTGGAATCATCCCTGAAATTAGAAACACCACAGCTGCAAATCCAAATACAGTTTTATTTACTACTTTATTTACAGTTACAATTCCTACGTTTTGGCTATAAGTAGCTGTAGGAAGTCCACCGAAGAAAGCACTTATTACACTTGTTATTCCATTAGCTTTAATTCCACCTGAAAGTTCCTTGTCAGTTGGCTCTCTGTCTAGACCACCCAAAGTTGTAGATGAAAAATCTCCAATTGCTTGTACTGCGTTAACGATATACATTATTACCATTGATATAATTGCGCTAATCTCAAATCTAATTCCAAAATGTAAAGGAGGAACTACTTCGAACCAGCTAGCATCCCTTACAGCATTAAAGGATACCATGCCCATAAAATATGATACAATATATCCCACTATCATACCTATAAGAATAGCTGCAAGCTTTGGAAGTCCCTTTCTAAAATATGTAAGATATATAACTACAGCTAGTGTTATGATTGCAACTAACCAGTTAGTGGGTGAGCCAAATGTAGGGCTTCCTGCTCCGCCCGCCATATACCTTACAGCTACTGAGTAGAGGGAAAGTCCTATAGTGAAGATTACCGTTCCTGTTACTATTGGAGGAAAAAACTTTCTTAAGGGCTTAACAAATATCCCAAATATAAACGCCGCTATACCCCCAACTACTTGTGAGCCTAAAATTGTAGCGATATCAAATTTTCCTGCTATAGCTAATATAGTAGGAACATAAGCAAAACTAGTACCTATTATTACTGGCAGTCCTGCTCCAATACCCTTTATTGGATATAGCTGAAGTAGTGTTGAAAGTGCTGAAACTATAAGACTTATCTGAATTAAAATGGTCTTATCAGAAACACTTAATCCAGCTACATTTGCTACTAAAATAGCAGGTGTTACAATTCCTACAAATGCAGCAACTACATGTTGAAATCCAAGAGGGATTATTTCCTTCTTATCAGGTATACCTTCAATTTCAAAAATCGAGCCTACTTCCTTCTTTGAATTAGCTTTCATTTTTTCACACCCTTTTAATTTTTAAAGTTCAGTTTATGTAAACTTATCTGATAACTTTACATTTAGTTTATAGTACTTAATCAAATAATCATCTATAGAATATTAACAAATTTTCATTCTTTTAAAGTCTATATTATATAAAATAAGGACAAATAAATCAACAATTGATATAAAATCATCAATTGCAATTGCTTATACGAATTTTAATTATTAAATTATACTAAAAAGAAAAATCAGATAATAAAGAGGATTTGTAATTTTTACATAAAAATACCCTTACTAATTGATTTGTAAATAGCAGGGGTATTAGCTTATTCTGATTTTTAAAATGTATATTTATTTTTATAAATGTCTATATTAGGGTTAAGGAGGAAAATATATGGCTTATAAAAAAAGAAGCAGATTCGAAGGCTGGCTTAATCAAAAAGAACAAGAGAGAAATATAGAGTTAAATAGCGACCTATGGGATAAAAGAAGTCGCAGTCTGGACAATCAAAATTACTTATTAGGAAACAAAACTATGGGAAACCCTTGGAACAATACGAATAATCCCAACTGGCAGAATCAAATGTTTGATTCAGGTTATAGGCCTTCAATGCTAAATGATCCTCAGAGAGTTGAGGAAAAAAATAGAGTTGAAGATAACAACTCTAATATTGATTTGTTAAAGGACTAATAAAAAGGCGGAGCTTACATTTTATAGCATGTAGGTACCGCCTCTTTGTTGTTTTAGTTATCTCCTGCAAGACCTAATTCAGCTGCTACTGTTCTCATACCCTTAATAGTCTCTGTGATTATTTCATTTAAATCCTTACCTAGCATAGTAGCTCCCTTTTCAATAACTTCCCTATTTACTCCTGCTGCAAAGGACTTTTGATTCCATTTTTTCTTGACTGATTTAGTCTCCATATCCAATATGGATTTACTAGGTCTCATAAGTGCAGTTGCAGAAACAAGCCCAGTTAATTCATCTATTGTATAGATTACTTTTTCAACATTCTCCCTAGGCTCTACATCGGTTCTAAGCTCGTAACCATGACTTAGTACGGCTCTTATATAGTCCTCAGGCCAATTTTCTTCTTCAAGTATCTTCTTTGTCATATCACAATGCTGATCAGGATATTTATCAAAGTCCAAATCATGGATAAGGCCTATTACCTTCCACTTTTCAACATCTTCACCATAAAGCTCTGCAAAGTGACCCATTACTGCCTCTACAGCCAAGGCATGCTTTATTAGATGCTCTGATTCTGTATACTTTGTTAGCAGTTTAAATGCATCTTCCCTATTAGGTATATATTGATTCATTTTCAACCCTCTTTCAAATATTATTATCTCAAGATTTTAAATGCTTTTTCTTAGTTTAAAATAAAAAGTGCTACCCTCTCCTACCTTGCTTTTCACTCCATATTCTGCTTTATGAGCCAACAAAATTGACTTTACTATGGATAGTCCAATGCCTGATCCAGAGATGTTTCTCTTATGGGATTTACCTACTTTATAGTATCTATCCCAAATATTGTCTAATTCTTCCTCAGGTATTCCTATGCCCTTATCAACTACTTCAAATAATATATTGTCACCATTATCCCTTATATTAATAATTATTTCTTTTACATCTGTTGAATAATTGACTGCATTGCTAATTAAATTGTATATCACCTGCTGGATTTTACTTTCATCCCCAAGAACTTTCGTCTCTCCTGTAGAATTTAATATAAAACTATACCCATATTTATCTTCAAAAAACTTGAATCTAGTCAGTATGTCCTCAGTAGTTTTATTAATATCAAAGCTTATTATACCTAGATTTTCAAGTCCTGATTGTGCTTTAGACAAATCTAGCATATCGTTAACTAAAAAGGTTAGTCTATCTGCTTCATCTATTATGGTTTTAATATGGTAGTTTCTTTTTGTTTCATTGTTCCCAGATATATCTCTAATCATTTCCCCATAGGATTTTATAAGGGTAAGAGGTGTCCTCAAATCATGGGATACATTGGCTATTAGGTCTCGTCTTAATTCCTCTGTCCTTGAAAGCTCATTAGTTGCATAATTTAAGGTATCAGCTAGATTATTTATTTCTGTATAATCACCTTTTTTAAAAACCACATTATAATCGCCTTGAGCTAAGGATTTAGCTGATTTTGTTATTTCCTCAATTGGCTTTGTAAGCCTAGTTGCTATTATATAGGATAGTATAAGTCCAATTCCTAAGGATATCATAGTAACGATTATAAGCTGTTTCCTTAGGATACTCACTGTAGAGTCCACCGGCTGAAGTATGGAATTAATATATAAAAAATAGTTTGAACCACCTTCGTTTTCAAGAATTGCTCCATAAACTAAGGTTGGTTCTCTAAACCTACTATCCTCACGATAATAGATTGCATAGTTATCCTCAGAGTTAAAAAGATTAATAATGAACTCAGAGAATAGTTTATAATCAAGTCTAGGCTGTCTTAGTATGTTTATTATATTCAGAGGGTAAACTAAGTTACCATCTTGGTCTAGGATTTGAATTACAATACCTTCTCTTATGGATGTGGTGTATAGAAGATCTTCAAAGCCTTCTTTTCCGTATTGCTCTACAAGTAAATTCCCTATATTCTTTATTTCTCTAGTCTTCATTGACTCATAGAATTGATTTAAGAATACTGTTTGCAATAGCCAGAGTAGTATCATGATGAGTGCTAAAAAAGCTATAAAATATGTCCATAATTTAAATTTAATGCTTTCTTTATCCACTAGCATAATATGCACCTATTCATTGAGTTCAAATTTATAGCCTAAACCTCTTAAGGTAACTATAAAGTCTCTATATGGTCCAAGGCTACTTCTTAGCATTTTTATGTGGGTATCTACAGTCCTATCATCACCAAAGAAATCATAGCCCCAAATTTCATTTAGCAGTTTCTCCCTTGAAAGTGCAATGTTTTTATTCTTTACCATATAGAATAAAAGGTCATATTCCTTTGGTGTCATGTCAGCCTTATTGCCATCTACATATACATTTCTACCATCAAAATCTATTTCAAGTCCATCAATTACTAATTTTTTATTCTTTGCTTCACTATTCTTATTTCGGTTTATAATGACTTTAATCCTTGCCATGACTTCCTTAGGTGAAAAAGGCTTGGTTACGTAGTCATCAACTCCTATCTCGAATCCAAAGAGCTTGTCATACTCCTCTCCTCTTGCAGAAAGCATCAATACAGGAATATCCTTATGCTTTCTTATCTCCTTTACAGTAGAATATCCATCTAGCTTTGGCATCATTATATCCATTACTATTAGATCAAAATCCATGCTTTTACAGAGGTTTACCGCCTCCATTCCATCCCTAGCCTCTATAACCTCATAGCCCTCAAACTCGGCGTATTCTTTAAGGACTTCTCTTATCTTATCCTCATCATCTACTATAAGTATCTTATCCATGGTCTCACCCCGTTATTATTCTACCCTTATTTTTATGCCTAAAGCAACTTATAACACCCAGAATTATCCTAGTGGTTATAATTTTAAATAATCTTTGTGAAAAATAGGTGATGAACAGGATTTTTACCTTAATGTTTTAAACCCTTCTAAGAGCAACATATTCTTTTCTCTATCCTTTATCGCCACTCTAATATGATTATTTTCTAAACCTTGGAAGCTAGAACATTTTCTGATTATTATACCGAGTTTTAAAAAGTGATTGAATACAATTTCTTCATCCCAGCTTAAGAGTTTTATTAATATATAATTGGTATGGGTTTCGTAAGGTTGAATTTCTCTAACCTTTTTTAACTCTTGAAGGAGAAATCTTCTCTCCTTGTCTATATAATCTTTACTTTTTTCAATATATTCCTTATCCTTGAATATATACTGAGCAGCTGCATCGGCCAATGTGTTCACACTCCAAGGAAGCTCTACCTTAGATATTTCAATGGTTTTTTCCTGAGAGGCGCAGCCGTATCCCAATCTAATTCCCGGGAGAGCAAAGAACTTGGTGGCTGCTCTAATAATTCCAACTCTCTCATAAGAATACTTCTTAAATATTTCTATACTGTCGTAATCCTCAGGACAAAACTCATAGAAGGCTTCATCTAACAATAAAAATGCTTTTCTCTTTACTACTAATTCGTATACCTTCATTAGGTCATCTTTGGGAATTCTTAAGCCCGTTGGATTATTTGGATTTCCAAGTATTAATAATTCATTCTCCTCTAGGGCTTCCAAACTTCCAAAGTCTAGAGAAAAGTCCGATTTATATGGTATTCTTCGTAAAGGCTTTCCGTGGACTGTAGCTCTTTCCTCATATTCAATAAAGGAAGGCGTACAAACAGCTACCCTATTAGCTAAGATGATAAAGTTATCTATTATCTCTACTGCTCCATTTCCAACTAGTACATTTTCTCTCTCACAGTTAAAGTATTCAGAAATACTATGCTTTAACTTTCTATACTTAATATCTGGATATACTTCTAAATCCTTAAAGGCCCTTATAAGGAAATCATCCAATCCTTTTGGGCGCCCTAATGGATTTATATTGCTGCTAAAATCAACCAGTTCACCTCTAAATTCCTTTTTATATGTTAACAAATCTCCACCGTGTTTCACTATATCACCTTTAGATCCTTTCATTTCATACCAAAATAAATACCGTCAACATATACAATACAAGAAATAGGATTTCTGCCCTGTACATAATTTCAATAGTTTTCTTTATGTGTGTTTCTTTGATTTGATTTAAACTATCACCAATATTAGGCTTATGGACGTATACACCATGATAGTAATTACCACCTCCAAGTTTAATCCCTAACAAACCAGCTACAGCACTTTCAGGATATCCACTATTAGGACTTTTATGGTTTCTACAATCTCTTTTCAATATCCTCCATCCATTTTTAGAGTCGAATCTTCCCATAGAGGATAGAATCATTAATATTCCAGTAATCCTTGCCGGAATAAGGTTGAATAAATCATCTGTCTTAGCTGGAAAATAACCCACATCCCTATATTTCTCATTCATATAACCCAACATAGAATCCATGGTGTTGATAAACTTATAAGTCAGTCCTCCAGGAGCTCCGAATAAGAATATATACAGTAAGGGGCCTATTACTCCATCCGATGTGTTTTCTGCTACAGTCTCAACAGTGGCTCTAATAATCTGCTCTTCAGTAAGATTTGCAGTATCTCTACCTACGATGTATGATAATCTTTTTCTTCCACTCTCTAGACCTTCTTTAAGGGACTTTAATACCATCATAGCTTCAAAGTGAAGGTTTCTTGCAGCTATACATGTGTATATTAGATAGGTGTTAGCTATAGTATGCAAAACCGTATTTCTCTCAAAATATTTCAATAACGTAAGAGGAACTAGAAATCCTGTAAAAATATTTATTAATACTATAGCTAGTCCACCATACTTTAATTTTAAAGGTGTTCTACACCACTTTCTTGTTAGTTTTTCTTCTACAGCAATAATTTTTCCCATAAGCTTTACTGGATGAGGGAAAGTGTAGGGATCGCCAATAATAAAATCTAATATTACTGCAAGAAGAATACTAAGTACTAAGGTGGTCTTTCCTTGAATAATCATGGTTACCATATTTTCCTCCAACCCATCTTTTTATTTAATAGGAAAGTTGTACTTTCCTATTAAATAAAAAACTCTTAAGCTATAGGCTTAAAAGTTTTTTTCTTTAGAACAACTGAATAAGCTCTTGAGGATTAGCAAATAAATATTTTGCTCCAGCATCCTTAAGCTCCCCGTAGGACCTAAATCCCCATAAGACCCCTGCCCCATCTATCCCTGCATTTTTTGCAGTGTAAATATCCGTATCTGAATCCCCAATATATAGTATTTCAGAAACATCAAGGTTCATGGATTTAGCTATTTCATTAGCTGAATAAGGGTCAGGCTTATTTGGGATTTCTTTAAGGGCACCTATTACCCTTACGAAGTCTATATCTCCAAAATATTTAGAAACCATTTTTTGTACAAAATCATCTCTTTTATTTGAGTTTATACCAAGCTTTATACCCTTAGATTCAAGCAACTTTAATATTTCTAATATTCCATCATAGGGTAAAGTATTATTCATATAGTTATTATTATAGTCTTCAACAAATGATTTATGAACCTTGGATATGGTAGCTTCGTCAATTCCCAAAGGAAGGCAACGTTCTACTAGAATTCTAAATCCATTTCCAATCTTTATTTTATATTCCTCATTTATAAAAGAGGGATATCCTGATTTTTCTAGAGCCCGATTCATACTATCAGCGATGTCATTGATTGTATCTAGAAGGGTACCATCTAAATCAAATATTATTCCTTTATAGCTTTTCATATGCTTTCCACAGCCATTTGTATTCTCTTCATTGCTTCCTCTATGTTGGCTCTTGAAGTTCCAATATTTAATCTAAGGAATCCTTCACCCTCTCTTCCAAAGTTACTACCATCATTCATATGAATCTTGCCCTTCTCTAGCATAAGCTTACTTAAGCTATCATTGCTTAATCCAAGCTTTCTAAAGTCTAGCCATAATAAATAGGTTCCCTCAGGCTTAATTATCTCTACTTTAGGAATATACTTATAAATGTATTCAACGACATAATCGGCATTTCCTTCTATATAATCCAATACCTCATCTAGCCAAGTTTCACCATATGTGTATGCAGCTTCAAGACCTACAGCTCCAAAAATACTGGTATGATCTATTCCAACAGAGGCAATTTGTGCATTCATCTTATTTCTAATCTCTTCATTAGGAATAATTGCTATAGATGTAAATAAGCCTGCGATATTAAAGGTTTTACTAGGAGCAATCAATGTAATGGTTCTATTAGCAATTTCTTCTGATAAAGATGCTATCATTGTGTGTTGATTGCCTTTATAGGTTAAATCAGCATGGATTTCATCTGAAATAATATACACATCATTTTCAATGCATAGTCTCCCTACTTCTTCTAGCTCACTTTTAGTCCATACCCTTCCAACAGGATTGTGAGGGCTACAAAACAAGAATATCTTTGATTCCTTAAGTTTATTGCCTAAGTCCTCATAATCCATGA
Organism: uncultured Tissierella sp.; assembly: GCA_964485455.1. Lineage (GTDB taxonomy): Bacteria > Bacillota > Clostridia > Tissierellales > Tissierellaceae > Tissierella_B. Next base: position 1,333 of record CAZAJU010000006.1, on the reverse strand, counting down.
CATATCTGCCATCCTTTATAATTAAAGGATTTGTCTTAATAGTTCTTTTTGTATTATCTATTGTGCCTTTGAAAGGAGGATATACAGGTGGTTGGATAAGTACACCATCATTTTCATCTGATAAGGCTCTTATTCCAAGGTTAAAACCTGTAACCACACCAGGTGTATATACTATCCACTCTCTCTTAATGTCCCAGTTATATCTTTTCTTAACCCAATTGATCACTGAATCATAAAAGCCATCCTGTCTAAAATTATATCCAAAAACCCCTTGTTTAGCCCTATTTATTAGGGCCTCCGTTACTTCATCAGGAGATCTAAAATCCATATCAGCAATCCACATAGGAAGAATATCATCTTTGGCAGTATCCCATTTAATGCAGTTTGTGTTCTTTCTATCTACTAGTTCATCAAAATTGTACATAAGCTTGTTTCTCCTTTCCTTTATCCTTAATATAAGTATACTGGAAAAGATTAGTTATATCAAATGAATTCGATCAGTGAAGTGGGTTATAATCTGCCTTGAAGTAGACTTTAAAATCTCTTACATTCAAATTATACTCCTTAATTATCTTGATAAGCATATCCCTGAATCCATTGGCATCAAACCTGATGCATATATAGATTCCTTCCTTTAGCTTATAAGGATGGTCTATGCCTTCTTCAATATCCGAGAAATAATCTCTCGATTCACCATTCATTATAGTTTTATTTTGGAAGGAGATAAACTTTTCCTCATTTAGGTTCAAGAACATTTTACAGGCGTCAATATACATATCCTTCCATGTTTTTATCTCTCTAATTTCACCATCTTGGAAGCTATAACCAAATGGTCTAATATGAGTGAAATTTTCAAAAAGGGAATGAGGAACTGTATTGTCTACTAGAAGTTCCTTATGTTTAGGTCTGTCACTTTTAGGTAATTTTATATGGCCATCTAAGAAGTTAAGTTGACCGACCCCTATATCTATTTTATCGATTAATAAATTCAAATCATCATGGATGCTCTCAAGTTCATCCACCAAATATCCATCTTCACTAAAATTTTTCATCCCAAATTCAACCTGTTCCAAAAGCTGATTTAGCAAATCTCTTACTACAAAAATTCTCTCAGGGTATTTCGCACCTAAAGCCTCTATTACATATTTCATCCTTTTCACATCCATTTTTTATTCTTAAAGACTTATTCGACAGCTAATCATGTTTTCCTTCTTTTTATGCCATGTATTTTGCGACAATTTCCCCTTTGTTTTTACAAATAGCTTTGATGCTTTTAAAAACAAAAATCACTGGTTACTTATACCAGTGATTTTTTAACTATCTTGTTTGGGCT
>CAZAJU010000005.1:12696-38710 GCA_964485455.1 uncultured Tissierella sp. | reverse complement strand
CTATGCATGGACGTGATTCAAATGGAGCGCTAGCATCACTTAATTCAGTAGCAAAGCTTCCATATGAAAAAATATGCAAAGATGGTATCTCGAATACCTTCTCTATAACACCTAATGCTTTAGGAAAGAGTATGGGTGAAAGAATAGATAAATTAGTTGCCTTGATGGAAGGATACTTTGACCAAGGTGCATTCCATTTAAACGTAAATGTATTAAATAGAGAACTTTTAATAGATGCTATGGAAAACCCAGATAAATATCCAACATTAACCATAAGGGTATCTGGATATGCAGTACACTTTAACAGACTAACTTTAGAACAGAAAAAGGAAGTAATAAATAGAACATTCCACGCTGCATAATTAAGAAAGGTGATATATATGTTAGGAAGACTTCATTCAATAGAAACTATGGGATTAGTAGATGGACCAGGAATTAGAACAGTTTTCTTTTTACAAGGATGTCCTTTAAGATGTTCATATTGCCATAATCCTGACAGTCAGAATATGTTCTCAAAGAAGGTCATATCATCTGCTCAAGTTTTAGATCTAGCAAATAAATATAAATCCTACTATAGAAGATCAAATGGAGGAATAACCTTTTCTGGAGGAGAGCCTCTACTGCAAGGAGAATTTGTAATGGAGTCTTTTAAACTATTAAAGGAAAGTGGCTTTTCTACATGTTTAGATACATGTGGATTTGGAGATAAGAGATATTACAAAGATATATTAAAATATACTGATACAATTATATTGGATATAAAGTCAGTAGATGATAATGGATATAGGGATTTAACGGGTAAACCAATGAGTGGACTCTACAATTTTCTATCCTATATGGACCAATTTAAAGGGAAGCTTTGGATAAGACATGTTATGGTTCCTGGCTTGACTGATAATGAGGAAAGTATGTACAAACTCTTTGATAAAATAAGCCACCTGGCCAATAAAATTGAAAAGATAGAAGTCTTACCATATCACACCATAGGATTAGATAAATATGATGAGTTGAATCTAGAATATAAATTAAAGAATTTACCAGAAATGAGTCCAACAAAAGCTCAAGAATTTCAAGATTTTATCATGATGATGTTGGATAAACACAATAAAGGGGTAAATGAGAATAAACAAATTATTTAAATAAGGTGACGATTGTATCTTTTTATTAGCATGGGGTGATTATTATAGATAGATGTACTAACTGTGTGCTGTGTGGGAATAAAAAATGCATTAATAATGTACCTCTTTTGTCGGGTTTAAATGAAGAGGAGATGAATATGATTTCTGAAGGAGTTGTATTTAAAGAGTATAAAAAAGGAGACCTAGTATTTAAAACAGGGGATAAGGCAGATAGGCTGTATATAGTTTGTTCTGGAAGGATGAAAATATTTACTTATTTAATGGATGGAAGAGAACAGATATTATATGTGTATTCTTCGGGGGATTTTATAGGAGCACATAATCTAATCAAGGAAGATGAATATAGGTATAATGCAGAGGCATTAGAGAGAACAACTATAAGTACTATAAACAAGGTAGAATTTGATAAAATTTTGATTAAAAACCCTAAGATTACCTTGAAGATTCTGGAGAAATCCTTTGAAAGAATTAGATGGGCGGAAAGTCTAATTCAAAGGCTTACATCCAGCAATGCAGATGCAAAGGTAGCAGGCTTGTTGTTAAATTTCATTGATAACTTTGGAAAGACAACAGATGTAGGAATTATTCTAGAGTTATCAATGAATAGGGAGGAAATGGCTAGCTATGCAGGTTTATCCAGAGAAACTATGACGAGAAAATTAAATCATTATAAGGACCTTGGCTATATTGACTTTTCTGGTCCGAAAATTATAATAGTAAAAAATAGACCTGCATTATTAGATCTGTTTTTAACATAGATTAAGCTAATAGTATGACAATTGCAATTTATATAAACCAAATATTCAATCATATCTTTGGGAAAATGTTTGCCTTTTAAGCTTTAAAGATACAATAGCATCAAAACTTGAGCTGGGTCTTCAATTTTATTAAAAGGGAAAAAACTTAAATAGGACTGATTTATTTGAATTATATGGGGTTTTAAAGTGCTACACTAAAATATTTCATAAAATCTATTGACTTTAAATTTAGTACATGCTATATTAAATAAATATTATAACACTTGCAAGTTTAGTTTCATAAACAAAGCAATGATGAAGACGTGAACTATTGTGAAATCAAGTACAGAGAGCTGACATAGCTGAGAGTCAGTCGCGATTGGATAGGAATCTCTCACTTCGGAGTTGTATGGCTGAATAGAGTAGGTCGTAACGGAAGGCCCCGTTAAAAGGCTATGGTTTAAGGAGTTTTTTCTAAGAACCTAATGAGTTAATTATCGTGAGGTAATTAAGAGTAGAGTGGTGTCGCATATATGCCTCTACATGTGTAAGAAGCATGTGGAGGCTTTTTTGTTGTAATCTACCCACATATTTCCATCATGATATGCATATGTTCTTAAAGTATTAAAAATAAAAAAATTATTAAAGGAGTGTTAAGTGTGAAGAAGAAATTTATTGCAATGCTTTCATTAGTATTGGTATTAAGCTTATTAGCTGGATGTGCATCAGGCGGAAACAAAGATGCTGGCTCAACTGGCGGAGAAGCTAAAGCTGGAGAAACTATCAAGATAGGTGTTAACTATGAGCTTTCAGGAGCAGTAGCAACTTATGGAACTAACCTAAATGATGGAGCTCAATTAGCATTTGAAGAAATAAATGCTGCAGGTGGAGTATTAGGAAAACAATTTGAAGTTATAGTAGCTGATAACAAGTCAGAAGATACGGAATCAGCTAACATATCAACAAAACTAGCAACAAGAGACAAAGTAGTAGCTCTTCTTGGACCTGCTACATCAGGAAATACAAAAGCTGCTTCACCAGCTGCTAATCAAAACAAGATTCCTTTGATTTCAGCTTCAGCTACAGCTGATGACGTAACAGTAGATGCAAATGGAACTGTAAGACCATATATCTTTAAGACTTGTTTCTCTGATTCCTTCCAAGGAGTTATGATGGCAGAATTTGCTCTTGGAGATTTAGCTACCAAGAATGCAGCGGTTTTAGGCGATACTACAAGTGACTATGCTGTAGGACTTGGAAAAGCTTTTAAAGAAACATATACAGCTGGTGGCGGAACAATTGTAAGTGAAGAAGCATATGCAGCTGGAGATACAGATTTCAAAGCAGTATTAACTAATATTAAAGCAAAAAATCCTGAGGTTATATATGTTCCAGGATACTATGAAGAAGTTGGTCTTATAGTAAGACAAGCTAGAGAACTTGGCATCAATGCTCCAATCCTTGGAGGAGATGGATATGAGTCACCTAAGTTAACTGAAATAGCTGGAAATGCAGCTTTAAATGATGTTTACTACTCAAGCCACTACTCATCAAATGATACTGCTGAAAACGTAGTAAAATTCAATGAAGCATTCGAAGCAAAATATGGTAAGAAAGCAGATGCTTTCAACGCATTAGGATATGACATGGTTTATTTCTTGAAGGATGCATTCGAAAGAGCTGGAGAAGCTGATTCAGAAAAATTAAAGGCAGCTCTTGAAGCAACTGAAGGATTTGCAGGAGTTACTGGTGTTCTTTCAATCGATGAAAACCACAACCCAGTTAAATCAGTTACAATAATTGAAATGGTAGAAGGAGTTCCAACATTCTTGAAGAAGTTGGATCCTAAATAATAAAAGTAAGAATGATGATGTCTTTAGAGGGTTTACCCTCTAAAGACTTTGTTCAGTAGAAAGGATTTTACGAGATATGGAACAAATTATACAACAATTAATCAATGGCATATCCTTAGGTAGTATTTATGCTTTAATAGCCTTAGGTTATACTATGGTATATGGCATATTAAGCCTGATAAACTTTGCACATGGAGATATATATATGATAGGTGCATTTGTGGGATATGCATTAACAACCTTTCTAGGCTTAGGATTTATTCCATCATTATTAATATCTATGCTTGTCTGTAGTATCCTAGGAATGATAGTCGAGAAAATAGCATATAAACCTATGAGAAATTCTACTAGAATTGCCATTCTTATAACAGCAATAAGTGTTTCCTTATTCCTACAGTATACTATGGTTTACTTTGTTGGACCTGAGACCAGAACATTCCCTCAAGTTCTTGAGAGTCAGCAATTGACATTGTTCAAAGGAAATGTAATCCTAGACACAAAAAACATATATATTTTTATAATTACAGTTATTCTAATGGTGACACTTCAATTTGTAGTAAAAAAGACTAAAATTGGTAAGGCTATGAGAGCTGTAGCTCTAGATAAGGATGCTGCAGAGCTTATGGGCGTTAACGTAAATAAGATAATTTCCTATACATTTGCCATGGGTTCAGCTTTGGCAGGCGCAGCAGGAGTTCTAGTAGGAATTTATTACAATACAATCAATCCTCTTATGGGTTCTATACCTGGATTAAAGGCCTTCGTTGCAGCGGTACTAGGTGGAATCGGCTTAATACCTGGAGCAGTTTTTGGAGGGTTTTTCCTTGGTATAACAGAAACCATGGTTAGTGCTTTTGGTGGTTCAATCTATAAGGATGCAGTAGCATTTGCTATTCTAATAGTAATACTTCTAGTTAAGCCTACTGGTCTGTTAGGGAAGAACTTAAAGGAAAAGGTATAGGAGGAGGCTTAGATGAAAGGTTTTAACAAGAAAAATTTTATTACAATTGCTATTTTATTAGCAGTTTTTGTAGTTATGCAAATTTTAATTAGTAACGGAATTATCGACTCCTATATCCAGCTTAATATAACACTTATAGGTATAAATATTATATTAGCAGTTTCCTTGAACCTAATAACTGGATTTACAGGACAATTTACATTAGGGCATGCTGCGTTTATGGCCATTGGTGCCTATGTATCTGCAATTTTTACTGCTAAGTTTGGCCAACCATTTATCGTGGCTATTATTGCATCCGGAATTGCTGCTTCAATAGCGGGTGTTATAATAGGTATTCCTACCTTAAGACTAAAAGGAGACTACCTTGCAATAGCTACTTTGGGTTTTGGAGAAATCGTAAGAATATTAGCCCTTAATATAGACTATATTGGTGGAGCTATAGGATTTAATGATATTCCACAATATACAAACTGGACATGGATATTTGCAATGACAGTTTTGACAGTTGTATTAATCAGCAATTTTATAAAGTCATATCATGGAAGAGCTTGCATATCCATTAGAGAAAATGAAATAGCTGCTGAAGCGATGGGTATAAACACTACATTTTATAAGGTGTTAGCCTTTGCAATAGGAGCATTCTTTGCTGGAATAGCGGGGGCTCTTTATGCAAATTATTTCTATTTCATAAAACCGGATTCATTTGGATTTATGAAATCAATTGATATATTAGTAATTGTTGTATTTGGTGGAATGGGAAGCATTCCTGGTTCTATTTTAGGTGCAATTTTACTATCGGTTATTTCATCATTCTTACAAAACATACCGGATTTAAGAATGGTAATATATGCAGTAATATTATTCTTAATTATGGTTTACAAACCTACTGGTTTATTGGGTAAATCTGAGTTTAAATTTTTAAAGAAAGGGGTCAAACGCAATGTCAGTTCTAAAGGTTAGTAACCTATCAAGAGCTTTCGGAGGTATAAAAGCAGTTACCAATGTAAGTTTAAGTATTGAGAAGGGCGAAATCGTTGGTCTGATTGGCCCTAATGGTGCAGGTAAAACTACCTTCTTTAACCTGCTAACGGGTATTTATACCCCAACAGAAGGTGAAATAGAATATGATTTAAATTCAAAAGTAACTTCAAAAGACTTCAAGCCTCATAGGATGACTGGCTTTGGAGTAGCAAGAACATTTCAAAATATAAGATTGTTTCAAAATATGACGGTTCTCGAAAATGTATTAATAGGTTTTCATAATGGTATGAAGTATTCTGTAGTATCATCATTTTTCAAGCTTCCATCCTACTATAAAGAAGAGAAGGAAACTCTTGATAAGGCACTTAAACTTTTGGAGAAATTTAACCTTTTAGATAAGAAGGATGCATTTGCAAGGAATCTTGCTTATGGAGATCAAAGAAGATTAGAAATAGCTAGAGCTTTGGCGGCAGATCCTAAGCTTTTACTTTTGGATGAACCAGCTGCAGGAATGAATCCTAAGGAAACTGCTGAACTAACTGAGCTAATTAAGTGGATTAGAGAGGCATTTGACCTTACGATTATATTGATCGAGCATGATATGAGTCTTGTTATGAATATTTGTGAAAGATTGTTTGTATTCGACTATGGAAATCTTATAGCTAGTGGTCTTCCTGATGAAATACAAAAAAATGAGAGAGTAATCAAGGCTTATTTAGGGGAGGAGGCTAATTAATGTTAGAATTAAAAAATCTAAACGTATATTACGGAGCAATTCACGCCCTAAAGAGCTTAAATGTAAATATAGATAAGGGTGAAATAGTTACTCTAATAGGAGCAAATGGTGCAGGTAAGAGCACAACTCTTAAAACTATTTCAGGTCTTTTGAAGCCAAGAACAGGGGAAGTAATATTTGATGGAAAAGCCATTAATAATCTTAGTGCGCCTGAGATAGTAAAACAAGGAATCGTACATGTACCTGAGGGTAGAAGAATATTCTCTACTATGACTGTATTTGAAAACTTGGAGATGGGTGCATTTGTAAAAAATAATAAAGCTGAGATTGCTGAAGATATTGAAAAGGCTTTTAACTATTTCCCGATTCTAAAGGAAAGACGTGAGCAAATAGCAGGAACACTATCTGGTGGGGAACAACAGATGCTAGCCATAGCTAGAGGCTTAATGTCTAGACCGAAGGTAATTCTTTTAGATGAGCCAAGTATGGGATTGGCACCGATTATTGTAAGCGAGATATTTGAAATTATTAAGACAATAAATAAATCAGGAACAACAGTACTTCTAGTAGAGCAAAATGCCAATATGGCATTAAAGATTGCTGACAGGGCATATATTATTAGAACTGGAGAAATCGAGCTTGAAGGAAATGCAAAGGACTTGTTAAAGGATGAAGCAGTAAGAAAAGCATATTTGGAAGGTTAACTAACAAAAGGGGCCAGCTTCTTTGTTTCTAATTAGGAACAGAGGGGGAGGTTCTTTTTTTCAATTAAGTACATATCAATATTTGTTTATGTTTCCAAAGTTAAGCTGAAGATGTATAATAACTATTAAAATACAAACGATTGCACAAATTTGGGGAGGGTATATTATGGGAAAGAGGGCAAGTGGAATATTGATGCATATTTCCTCTCTATCAGGCAAATATGGAATTGGGGATTTTGGACGCGAAGCATATGATTTTGTAGACTTCCTTTATAAGGCTAAACAAAAATACTGGCAGATACTCCCTTTAGGAATTACTGGATATGGAGACTCTCCTTATCAAAGTGTTTCTGTATTTGCGGGGAATCCTTATTTCATTAATATAGATGAATTTTTAAGGGAAGAATTCTTAATAAGAGAAGATATATTAAAAACGGATTTTGGGAATGATATAAATCGTGTAGATTATGAGAAATTGTTTTATAACAAAATGCCTCTCTTGAGGAAAGCCTATAATAACTCCAAAAGATCTATCATTGAGAAGCTTTTAGCATTCTATGATGATGAAAAAATATGGCTTAGGGATTTTGCTTTATATATGGCATTGAAGAATAAAAACAATGGAGTTTCTTGGCAAAAGTGGCCTTTAGAATTTAAAATATACAATTCTTCTAAGGTAAGGGAATTCGAAAGGGATAATGAGGATGAAATTTTTTTCTGGGTATTTACTCAGTATTACTTTTATTCTCAATGGAATAGACTCAAATCTTACGCCAATAGACACAATATAAAGATAATTGGGGATCTTCCTATATATGTTGCTGAAGATAGTGTTGATTGTTGGTCAAATCCAAGAATTTTCAAATTTGATGAAAACCTGGTTCCGATTACCGTAGCCGGAGTTCCTCCGGATGCTTTTTCAGAAACTGGGCAATTGTGGGGTAATCCTATTTACAATTGGGATTACCTGGAATCAGCTGAATATGATTGGTGGATTAAAAGGATAGAACATGGTTTTAAATTATATGATACACTAAGAATAGATCATTTTAGGGGATTTGACTCCTATTGGGAGATAAAATATGGAGAAGAGACAGCAGAAAATGGGCAATGGTGTGAAGGTCCAGGGATAAAGCTGTTTAACAAAATAAAAGAAAAACTTGGTGAATTGGATATAATTGCAGAGGATTTAGGAGTTTACTCAGAAGGTCTTGGAAGGCTTTTAGAGAAAACTCGATTTCCAAATATGAAGGTCCTCCAATTTGGATTTGATTCAGAAGGGGATAGTGATTTTATGCCTCATAATTACAATAAGAACTGTGTTGTATATATAGGGACTCATGACAATCATCCAGCAATGGCATGGTGTAAAACATCACCGAGGGAAGAATATCAATATGCAGTAGAGTATTTTAAATTAGATGAAGAAGAAGGCCTTAATTGGGGCTTATTAAGAGGAGCTTGGGCATCGCCAGCTAATTTAGCCATCGGACAGATGCAGGATTTTCTTGGACTAGGGGAAGAATCAAGGATGAATGAGCCATCCACCTTAGGTAAAAACTGGAGCTGGAGAATAGATAAGTCTCTACTTACCCAAAGATTGGCGGATAGGATAGCAAATCTAACTTGTATTTATAGGAGGTAAATTATGGAATATAAAGACAGAATAAAGACGAGTATGCATAGATATGCACTGACTACTTTTGGAAAAAACCTTGAAGAATGTACTATTAAAGAGAAACACATCTCCCTTTCAAAGTCTATAATGGAAGAGATTGTTCCTGCATGGAGAAAGTCGGAGGAAAAATTCAACGGAAAAAAAAGAGCTTATTATTTATCCTCTGAGTACTTAATGGGGAGAGCACTTTCAAACAACTTAATTAATATGAGACTCAAAGAAAAAACTGCAGAGCTCTTAGAGGGGCTGGGAATAGATTATAACGATATCGAAGAAGCTGAAGAAGACGCCGCTCTAGGTAATGGTGGACTAGGAAGATTAGCGGCTTGTTTTTTGGATAGTGCGGCAACTCTAAACTATCCTCTCACAGGCTATGGAATCAGATATTCCTTTGGTATCTTCAAGCAGGAATTTAAGGATGGGTTCCAGGTGGAAGTAGCAGATAATTGGCTTCAATATGGCGACCCTTGGTCCATAAGAAAAGAAGATGAAAAGGTAAGGGTTAGCTTTTCTTATGGTGATATATATGCTGTGCCATATGATACACCGATAATAGGGTACAATCAAGAAACCATCAATACCCTAAGATTATGGACTGCAGAGCCCTTAGAGGTATTTAACTTCAAGGAATTTAACGACCAAAATTATGACTTGGCTGTTAAGGAGAAAAATGAAGCTGAAAATATAGGAAAGGTACTATACCCAAATGACTCCAATGATGAGGGAAAGTTGCTACGCGTAAAACAACAGTACTTTTTTGTTTCCGCATCTTTACAGGATATAGTTAGGAATTTCAAGAGAACTCATGATGACTTCAAGGAATTTTCTAAACTGCATGCCATACAGCTAAATGATACCCACCCTGCAGTTGCAATTCCTGAACTAATGAGGATATTGACTCAATTGGAAAATTTAAGCTGGGAAGAGGCTTGGGATATTGTTGTGAACACCTTTGGATATACAAATCATACACTTTTAGCAGAGGCATTGGAGCAGTGGTCTGTTAAGCTCTATAAATCTCTATTGCCAAATATATTCGATATTATAGTTAGAATCAACAATCAGCTAATGGCTGAGTTAGGAGAAAAGGGTATATTCGATGGAGATGTATACCAATATGAGATAATTCAACACGACCATATTAAGATGGCTCATCTTTCTATCTATGGGTCTAAATCCATAAATGGAGTTGCAAAAATCCATTCTGACCTGCTAAAGGATAGGGAGTTGAATCAATGGTACAAGATATATCCTGAAAGATTTAACAACAAAACCAACGGAATAACTCAGAGAAGATGGTTATTACAATCAAATCCAGAACTATCATCTCTATTGACTGAGCTTTTAGGTTCTGATGAGTGGATAACTGATTTATCACAACTTAAAAACTTGGAAAAGTATGCATTAGATGAGGGTGTTTTAAATCGATTTTTAGATATTAAGCAAAAAAAGAAGGATCAGCTAGCGGAATATATTAAAAAGCATGATGGGGTAGATATAGACTCACATTCGATTTTTGATATGCAGATAAAGAGAATGCATGAATACAAAAGGCAACTCTTGAATGCCCTTCATATATTGGATTTGTATTATAAGCTAATAGATAATCCTGATTTGGATATTGTTCCGAGGACATTTATTTTTGGAGCTAAGGCGGCTCCAGGGTATTTTAGGGCTAAAGCGGTAATCAAGTTTATTAACAACATGTCTGAGCTTATAAATAACGACCCACGTGTAAACTCAAAGTTAAAGGTCATATTTATAGCAAATTATAAGGTTTCATATGCAGAAAGATTATTCCCTGCATCAGATGTATCAGAGCAGTTGTCAACAGCTGGGAAGGAAGCTAGTGGCACGGGAAATATGAAGTTCATGTTAAATGGTGCGCCTACCTTGGGAACCCTTGATGGTGCAAATATAGAGATATTCCAGGAGGCAGGAGAGGAAAACAACTTCGTGTTTGGACTAAAGGTAGAAGAAATATCCGAAATACAAAACTCATATAATCCTTATGATGTTTATAATTCTGTACCTGGACTTAGAAGAGTGGTAGATAGTTTAATAGATGGAACATTTAATGATCTGGGTAGTGGTGTATACAGAGAGCTTTATGACTCCCTTCTTAAAAGTGAATATTGGCATAGAGCAGATAATTACTATATATTAAAGGATTTTGAAAGCTATAGAGAAGCTCAAGATAAAGTAGATAAGGCATATAGAGATAGAATCGGATGGGCTAAAAAGTGCTGGATGAATGTTGTAAATGCAGGCAAATTTAGTTCTGACAGAACTATAAAGGAGTATGCTACTGAGATTTGGGATATAGAGCCGGTAGCTAATTATATAGAACTATAAGTATTCTTTTAAATAAAGCTTTTATAGTAACTAACAGTATAGAATAAACTATTAGTTACTATAAAAGCTTTTTCTTTGTATCTTGCTTTTTAACCTAAAAGAAAGTACTATAAAATAAGGTTATTAAATTGGAGGAAATAGGATGTTTGAGGGCTCGAATATTATTGCTACTATTTTATTTTTATGTGCAGCAGGATTTATTGCAGCATTTGTTGATGCAATAGCAGGAGGTGGAGGGCTTATTAGTTTGCCGGCTTATTTTGCCGTAGGATTTCCAGCTCATTATACCTTGGGGACAAATAAGTTTTCTGCATCCTGTGGAGCTATAATGAGTGCTTATGAATATGCAAAATCAGGGAAGATGGATAAGAATATCCTTAAAGTACTTCTGCCATTTAGCTTTATTGGAGCAACCTTAGGAGTCTATGTGGTTTTATTAATAGATTCCTCTGTTTTAAAGCCTATGGTTCTAGTTATGATTCTGGCAGTCGGAGTATATAGCTTTTTTTCTAAGACCATTGGTGCTGATGATAATTTTCAGGGGATTACTAAAAAAAACTTAACAATAGGAGCTATCTTTGCCTTTGTAATGGGATTTTATGATGGGTTTTTCGGTCCTGGAACTGGGTCATTTATAATCTTTGGACTAATAAAAATCTATGGATTTGATTTTGTTAGGGCAAGTGGAAATGCTAAGGCTATGAATTTTGTAAGCAACATTACTTCTCTTTTAATGTTTGCTATTGGAGGTAGAATACATTATCTAATGGGTTTACCAATGGCAATTTTTATGGTAATAGGAGCTTCTTTTGGAGCTAAACTTGCCATCAGAAAAGGCGCTAAGGTGATAAGGCCTATATTTATAACCATGTCTCTTGCAGTGGCATCTAAGATGCTGTATGAAATGATGATTATATGATAATATTTTTGTTTAACTATGGTAAAATATTTATATAGAAGCTTATAGAAAGGTGGAGCTTTATGTTTTTAGATAAATTATTAAAAGCACTTAAGATAACTGAAAAGAGAAATGAAAAAGAGAATTTAGAAGTGAGAGGAATTGCATATCATTCTGCTAAAATTGAGAAAGATTTTATATATGTAGCTATAAAAGGATACATAACTGATGGGCATAAATACATAAAGGCTGCAGAAGAAAATGGTGCTGTGGCAGTTATTGTAGAGGAGTTTTCTGATGAATGCAAGCTTCCACAGTATAAGGTTTTAAATACAAGGGAATCTTTATCCCAAATTAGTGCTGCATTTTATGAGTATCCATCAAGAGACATGAGTGTAATAGGGGTTACAGCCACAAATGGTAAAACTACCACAACTTATATGTTAAACCAGATATATGAAGAAGCTGGGTTTACTACAGGCCTTGTTGGAAGTGTAATGAATAAGGTAGGCGAACATTTTGTGCCTTCAGAGCTTACAACACCTGAAAGTCTAGATTTACAAAAGTTATTTAATGATATGAGAAATGAAAATATTCATAAAGCTATTATGGAGGTTTCATCTTCTGCTCTTGAATTATATAGGGTAAATGATGTGGATTATGATATTGTATCCTTCAATAATTTTAGCAGAGAGCATATAGATCAGCATGGGTCCTTTGAAAAATACTGGGAGGCTAAATCTAGTCTTATAAAAAAAGCTAAAAAGGATAGTTTTGCTCTATTGAATATAGACGATGAGCATATAAGAACCCTCGTTGATGAGACTAAAGCCCATGTAATAACATACTCAACTCAGAGTCATAAGGGAATGATATATGCTAAAGATATAGAGCTAATTAAGGGAAGGCCAACCTTTACAGTTGTTGTTAGGGAGGATATACAAACCAATAAACACATTATCAAGAAGGGAGAATTTCAAATAGTCCTTGGAATACCGGGGCTTCATTCCTTGGAAAATGCCATGGTGTCAGTGGTTATTTCACTAACAGACGGGATAGAAATAGGAATAATTCAGAAGGCCTTAAAGGAATTCGCTGGTGTAGAAAGAAGATTCGAGTATATTTACGAAAAAGATTTTCTTATTATAGATGATCATTTTGCAAACTTAAAAAATATAAATGTCAGTTTAGAAACCCTTAGCAATATTAATTGCAATAAGCTTCATCTAATATATGCCATCAGAGGGAATAGGGGGATCACTGTAAATAGAGAAAATGCTGAAGCCCTGGTCTCTTGGAAGGATAAATTGGGTATTACAGAAATAATTGGAACCAAAAGCATTGGAAGTGTAACAAAGAAGGATGAGGTATCCAGTGAGGAGGAGAAGGTTTTTTCGGATATAATAAAGTCAGCAGGTATTAAGTTGACCATATATGATAAGCTTGAGGATGCCATCAATCACGCTCTTAGGGAAACCAAGGAGAACGATATAGTATTTCTTGCAGGATGTCAGGGCATGGATAAGGGGGCTAGGATTGCCCTAGACTATATATCTGGCCTAAGGCCTGATTTAAAGGTGGAGGACTTATATAAACCCCTAAGAAGTAGAGCCAGTAATTGACAATATGAAATAGAAAAAAATGTATTTTCTATTCATAAAAAATATGATAGACTAATACAGATATTAAACGTCGGTCAACCGGCGTTTTTTATGACTGCCAGCAATTTGCTCTTTGGCTATTGCTGGTGGTTAGAATAAATATTAATAGAGGGATAATATAAATAAAGCGCCAGAGCCATTAGGCTGACGAGGGTTGGGGTTATCGAAAATTCGGCGGATGCTCCAAGGGCTTCACAGTCCAAGAACCTTACAAAAACCAGGAGGAATTCTGAAACAAAAAAGGTTCGTGTGATATCTCTCTTTAACAAAAATTAAGGAGGAGAAATATGTGTGGTATAGTTGGCTATATTGGCCAAAAAAGTGCAACAGAAATAATTTTAGAAGGATTAGAAAAACTGGAATACAGAGGATATGATTCAGCTGGTTTGGCAGTTATTGATGGAAAATCCCTCCGCTTTTCAAAGCATGAGGGGAGACTATCTAATCTTAGAGAAGGCATAATCGCAAAACCTATTCAGGGAAGTCTTGGAATAGGTCATACAAGATGGGCAACTCATGGGGTTCCGTCAAATGAAAATTCTCATCCCCATTTGAACGAAGAAGAAACTATAGCAGTAGTTCATAATGGGATTATAGAAAATTATCTTACGCTTAAGAATGAATTAATAGATAAGGGCTATGTCTTCAAATCTGATACTGATACAGAAGTGGTAGTCCACCTTATAGACTTTTATTATGAAGGTAGTTTGCTAGATGCTGTTAACAAAGCTGTGGAAAGATTAAAGGGGGCATATTCCCTAGGTATTGTGTCTAGTATGCATCCAGATGAGCTTATTGCTGTTAGGTATGAAAGCCCTTTAATTCTAGGTATTGGTGAATCTGAGTTTTTTGTAGCATCAGATATTCCTGCTATTCTAAACAGAACAAGAAATGTAATATATCTTGAAAATAATGATATTGTAAGATTAGGTAGGGATTCATTCACTATCTATAATGATAAAAGAATAGTTGAAAGAGAAATAAAGGAAATAGAATGGGATGTAGAGGCAGCTTCAAGAGAAGGATATGACCACTTTATGCTAAAGGAAATCCATCAACAGCCACAGGCTATTAAGGATACTTTACTAAGAAGACTGGATAATAATGGGGACATATTTCTTGAGAATATAAATATTACTTCAGAAGAGCTAAAAAGTATTAATAGAATATATATTGTGGCTTGTGGAACTGCTTACCATGCAGGTCTTGTAGGAAAATACATGCTTGAACAGTTCTTAAGAGTGGGAGTTATAGCTGATATCGCATCTGAATTCAGATATAATGACAATTTCATAGATGAACAGACCTTGATTATCATAGTAAGTCAATCAGGAGAAACAGCAGATACCCTTGCAGCCTTGAGAGAAGCAAAATCAAAAGGAGCAAGAATATTATCAATTACAAATGTAGTGGGAAGCTCTGTAGCAAGAGAGTCTCATGATATATTCTATACTTGGGCTGGTCCTGAAATAGCAGTAGCATCTACTAAGGCATATACCACTCAGCTAATAGCTTTTTATATGATTAGCCTATATTTTGGTAAGCTTAAGGGTACTATAGATGATGAGCTATACAAGGAGATACTAAAGGAACTTAAGGATCTACCGGATAAGGTAAAGAAAGCTATTGATTTAGGTGACTCTATAGCAAGGGAAATAGGGGAGAAGATTAAAGATAAAACTTCACTTTTCTATATTGGAAGAGGATTGGACTATTATACTTCTTTGGAGGCTGCCTTAAAGCTCAAAGAGATATCATATATTCATGCTGAAGCCTTTGCTGCAGGTGAGTTAAAGCATGGCTCAATCGCTCTTATTGAGGAGGATACCCCTGTTATTGCTATTGCAACTCAACAAAATTTATATGATAAGTCTATATCCAATATAAAGACTGTTAAGGCTAGAGGAGCTTACGTAATAGGAATTACAAGAGAAAGAAATAAAGAACTTGGTACAATCTGTGATAAGGTAATCTATCTTGAAGAAAGCTACAATATATTTATGCCTCTTCTTTCGGTAATACTCCCTCAGCTAATTGCATATTACACAGCCATAGCCAAGGGAAATGATGTAGATAAGCCAAGGAACTTAGCCAAGTCTGTAACGGTTGAATAGACTTAAGAAATAAATTTTAATTGAAGACAGTATTTTAGAATAAATTATTTAAGCTCTCCTTTAGGTGGTATAATACACCTAAAGGAGAGCTTTTAGCTTTTAAAAATAAAATAAAGGAATGATTATATGACAAATAGAATTAAAGGCACTACAAACTTATTGGGATTAATAGGATACCCTGTAACTCACAGTATCTCACCTCATATGCACAATACATCCTTTGATAAATTGGGGCTAGACTATGTATATATGGCATTTAATATAGAGGAAGGTAATATTAAGGAAGCTATAGATGCGCTGAAGCTTCTTAATGCAAAAGGTGGAAATATAACTATGCCCTATAAATCCAAGGTAGTGGAGTACTTAGATTATATATCTCCAGATGCAAGGGTCATTGGTTCCGTAAATACCTTCACTATAGATGAAGATAAAAAAATCAAAGGTTACAATACTGATGGGTTAGGGTTTGTCAAGGCATTAGAGGAGAATGGTGTGGCATTTAAAGGCAAGAAAATCGTAATAGTTGGAGCGGGAGGGGCATCAAAGGCAGTAGTTACTCAATTGGCTTTAGATGGAGCTGGTGAAATAGTCTTATTTAATAGGACCTTAAGCTCTGCTGAGAGTATTATAGAAAATATAATTAAAAATATTCCAGGGTCCAAGGCTAGGGCTGAAGCTATGGATGAATCAAAACTAGTTTGGGAAATTAAAGATGCAGCTATCCTTATAAATGCAACATCCTTAGGAATGAAGGATACCCTTGATAAGGCCATAATTTCATCTGCAGCTCAATTACCAAAGGGAATATTTGTTGCTGATTTAATATATGACCCTGCTGAAACTAAGCTATTAAGACTTGCAAGGGAAGCGGGTTGTAAGAGTATGAATGGCTTGATGATGCTGATTTGGCAAGGGGCTCTAGCTTTTAAGATTTGGACTGGAGAGGATATGCCAATTGATTTAGTAAAAAAAGAAATATTTAAAGGATAGGAGTTCTTATGGATAATTTAATTGAGTTACTAGGCATTATACTAAAGGATACAATTGGAGGATTAAAAGGATATTTTAAATCTAGGCTTATCATAATGGCTATTGTATTTGGAATATTGAGTATAGGGCTAGTTGTAATTGAGGCTCCTATGCCATATCTTTTGGCTTTTCTAATTTCACTATTAGATATAATCCCTCTTCTTGGTGCCGGTCTTGTTATGATTCCTTGGGGTATAATCTCATATTTTTCCATCAGTAAGGATATGGGGACAGGAATCTTAATTGTGTATGTAATTTTGACCATAGCCAAACAATTTATCGAACCAAAAGTATTGGGAGACCAGATAGGTATAAGGCCGCTATATACATTCTTAGCTACACTACTGGGCTCATTAGCTTTTGGGCCATTAGGCCTTGTTTTTGGCCCTATCTTAGCTGTGATTATAAATTCTATCATTACGACTAAAATGGCATGGGATAAAAAGGAAAAGGAATAAATATACACTCAAAGAGGATAACAATGACTACTTTATTGTATAATTGTTATCCTTTTTAATGTTAAATAAAACACAATGCAAACGTTATACTAAAACGATTATTAAAATAGAGATTCTAAAAAATCTAGATATTCCACTGAAATACACAGATTATTTGTTGAAATGTTCAATTGGTTACTGATTTAATTGTCAAAATATAAACAACATGATATAATCATAATAAATAAAACTATATTATTTATGATGGAGGGTTAAAAATGAAGAAATTTTTCACTATTATGTTGGTATTAGCATTAATAGCGTCAGCATTAGTTGGATGTGCAAAAGAAACTGCAGCTCCTGAAACAAAACCTGCAGAAACACCAGCTGAAACCCCAGTAGTAAATGAAGGAAAAGTTGCTAAATTTGGTTTAGGTCAAAACATCTCAGTAGCTAAGTCTAAAGATGCTGGTACAGATGCAAACGGTAACCCAGTAATGGCACAAGCTCAAATGGATGTAACCATGGCAGCAGTTGGATTTGATAAGGACGGTAAAGTGGTTAGTGTTACACTAGATGTAGCACAACCAAAGGTGGCATTTGATTCAGATCTAAAGATCACTTCGGACGTTACTGCAGAAGTGAAGACTAAAAAGGATTACAAAGACGAATATGGAATGAAGGCTGCTTCCGGTATTGGAAAGGAATGGTATGAGCAGGCTGCTGCTTTTGAAGAATGGATGATTGGAAAAACTATTGATGAAATCAAGGGCTTAAAGGTCAAAGAAGTAAATCCAACTCATCAAAATGTACCAGATATACCAGAACTGACATCTTCTGTTACAATAACAGTTGAAAACTACATAGCTGCAGTTGAAGAAGCTTGGAATAAGGCAGTAGATTCTCCTGGTGCAGAAACTGTAGGTCTTGGAGTTGAAACACATATTAGTGGAAAAGATAAAGGCGTAGATGCAAATGGTAAGGAAGTGTTACCAAGAGCTCAATCTGACACATATATGTCAGCAACAGCTTTTGATAAAGATGGCAAGGTTGTTGCTGCTCTTATAGATAATGCTCAAGTAAGAGTTAATTATGATGCTGAAGGAAAAATAACAGATGATAAGACAGCTGAGATAAAGACTAAACAAGAAATAAAGGATGCATATGGAATGAAGGCCGCTTCTGCTATTGGTAAAGAGTGGTATGAGCAAATAAAAGCATTTGCAGACTGGATGGTTGGAAAAAACATAGATGAAATTACAGGCTTAAAAGTTAAAGAAGTAAATGCAGCTCATAAAAACGTACCTGATATACCTGAGTTAGCATCATCAGTTACTATAACAGTTGAAGGATATTTAGCAGTAGTTAAAGAAGCTTCAGAAATGGCTAGATAACATAAGTGGAAAATAACTCCCTCTTTTAAAGAGGGAGTTATTTTGTTATTATTAAAAAGGGTGATAAAATGAAAAAGATGTTTACAATATTTATGGTTTTAGTGATAGTCATAGGTTCTCTTTCAGGCTGTGCTAAGGAGCCAGAATATACAAAGTATAGTTATACATTTTATGAAAGCTTCGATACTATAACACAAGTAGTTGGATATGCAAAGACTGAAGAGGAATTTAATAAATTTGCAACTCAAATTGAGGAGAGAATGCTACAGCTTCATAAGCTTTATGACAAATATAATACTTATGAAGGAATTAATAATATAAAGACTATAAACGACAATGCGGGGATAGCTCCTGTAAAGGTGGATAAGGAGCTTGTGGATTTGATATTATTTTCCAAGGACTTATATAAAAATAAGGCAAAGGAAACTAATATAGCATTAGGGGCAGTCCTTAAGATCTGGTCTGAATATAGGGATATGGCAGAGGCTGATCCAGGAAATGCTGCTATCCCTCCAATGGAGGACTTAATAGCAGCAAATGAGCATACAGATATTAATAAGGTAATAGTAGATGGGGAAAATAGCACTGTCTTTCTTGAAGATCCCGAAATGAGCCTAGATGTAGGTGCAGTTGCTAAGGGATTTGCAACTGAAATAGTAGCAAAGGAAATAGAGGCATCTGGCCTTACTTCTGCGGTAATAAGCGCTGGGGGAAATATTCGAACTATTGGAAAACCCCTTGATAGTATTAGAGAGAGGTGGGGTATAGGTATTACAAACCCAGATAGCTTTTTTGATAGCTCAGAATCAAACGTATTGGAAACTGTATTTGTAAATGATGGATCCGTTGTCAGCAGTGGAGATTATCAGAGATTTTATATGGTTGGTGATAAGAGAATACATCATCTAATAGATCCAAAGACCCTAATGCCTGGAGACTATTTTAGAGCTGTTACTATTGTAACTCCTAATTCTGGAGAAGCGGATTTTTATTCTACTGTAGCCTTCTTATTACCATATGAGGAAAGCAAGAGATTTATTGAATCTCAAGATGGAGTAGAAGCTCTTTGGGTAATGAAGGATGGAAGTGTAGAGGCTACAGATGGAATGAAAAAGATAATGAAAAGCTATGGAGCTACTGGAGCAAAGGTCAAATAGAGGTGAGTTTATGATTTTAAATAATATATTTGCCTTATTTATGCATATATTGCTTATTGTATTGTCTACCATAGGCTTATCCGTATTGGTAGCAATTAGTCCGTATTTAGGTGGACTAATCACAAGTCTTCCCTTTAGAATAATAATAGCAGTCTTCTGGATTTTAGCGTATCTGTTTATAGGAACTAGGCTAAAGGTAAAACATAGACCTGAGTGGGATTTTAAATGTGGAATTCTAATAGCCTTAGCTGGTATAGCTTTATTCATATATTCCCTATATAAAATCGGACCTACTATTGAGATAACAGAAGAGCTAAGTTATTATGCTATACCTCTTAGTATTTATCTAAATCCAATATACCAGATTTTCTTAATGCTAGGCATAAGCTTCAACCAGCCTATGAGATTTGTATCCTGTTTCATCCCAACTTTTCTTATAGGAGTAGGCCTTAAGCTTTCAAGATTTAAAAGACAAGGAGTGTATCAGAAGTCATGAAAAGAAAAATATCCACCATATTAATAATAATGGGGATAGTCTTGCTTTTGCTTCCATTTGTCAATGACTTGATTATAAAGAGTAAGATATCTACTACAAAGGAGATAGTATATGAAATATCCCCTGAGGAAATAGAGGAAAATACTGTGGGTGAAAATTCAGAACAGAACTTAGAAGAAGAAGAGGTTCTATTTAATTACTCTTCAATAGAGGATGTTCAGCTTACAACAACAATAAGTGAAGCAGCTAGATTTAAAAAAGAAGAAGTTAATAAGAATATTATAGGCCAAATTATAATAAAGGAGTTAAATATAGATTTACCAATCTTAAAGGGAGTGACGAACTCAAATCTAATGATTGGTGCTGGAACTATGAAATCAGATTTAATAATGGGAAAAGGAAATTATTCTTTGGCTGGTCATTATATGAAGAATGGATTGCTGTTTGGAAAACTATTAGAAATCCAACCAGGCACAAGAGTTCAAATAACTAATAAAAAGATGGTTTATGAATATGAAATCTATGACACTCAGATAGTTCCTGATACTTCATTTTATATGCTAAATGAGGATAGAGCGAATAAGCGTGGAAAACCGATAATATCCTTAATGACCTGTTATTATACTTCTAAGAATGGAAAAAGGTTTTTTGCATTAGGGGAGCTCGTAGATGAGTATCCATATGATACTAACATAATATTGGAATAACAGGGTAAAGAAAGGAAGGATTCGATATATGGTAGATAACAAGTACGGCTATAAATACAATATGGACGAATTGACACAAATGACCGTTGAGATGCTTAAAAAACGAGGTGTAGAACTTCATGATATTGCAGAGATAGTATTTTTTCTTCAGGAAAGATATTATCCAAACTTAACAATGGAAATATGTATGGAAAGCATAGAATCGGTTCTTAAGAAAAGGGAAATAATACACGCTATACTTACTGGAATAGCATTGGATGAATTAGCAGAGAAAAGGCTGCTTCCAGAACCTCTTCAATCCATAGTTGAAAGTGATGAAGGACTGTATGGAATAGATGAAATTATACCCTTATCCATTGTAAATGTATATGGAACCATAGGTCTTACTAATTATGGTTTTTTAGATAAAGAGAAGATAGGGATAATTAAAGAGCTAGACTCACGAAAGGGCATAGAATGCAATACATTCCTAGACGATTTGGTAGCTGCTATAGCAGCTGCAGCAGCCAGTAGAATTGCACATTCCATTTAAAAAGGCTAATCCAGAGTGGATTAGCCTTAAATATTTATGCATTTATTTAATTTGTCCTTATTATTATAGATTGCCTTCTTCTTTTTCTTTTGCGAAGAATTCCTTAGTAAGCTTAAATACTACAGGGCTTAAGAATAGAAGTGCTACTAGGTTTGGAATAGCCATCAAACCATTTAGTGTATCAGCTAAGTCCCAAAGAAGGTTTAATCCTCCTACTGCGCCTATAGCTACGAAAGGAACCCATAGAATTCTATAGAATTTGTTGACTCCTGGTCCAAATAGGTACTCAGCACATCTTTCTCCATAGTATTCCCATCCTAATATAGTTGAGAATGCAAATAGTAAAAGACCTATTGCTACTATCCAACCACCATAAGTTGGAATAACACTGTTAAATGCTGCAGTAGTCAAAGCTGCACCTGTTACTCCAGTTTCCCATACGCCTGTAACCAAAATTCCTATAGCTGTAATAGATGCTATAACCAATGTATCAATCCAAACTTCAAATACTCCCCATAGTCCTTGACGTACAGCACTATCAGTAGTTGCTGCAGCATGGGCTATAGGAGCTGAACCTAATCCAGCCTCGTTTGTAAATACGCCTCTTGCTACCCCGTATCTCATTGCTAGCATAACTGTGGAGCCTGCAAAACCTCCAGTTGCAGCTGCTGGTGTAAATGCGCTCTTAAATATTAAAGCAATAGCTGCAGGAACATGAGTGATATTCATAATAATAATTATTAGACCGCCTAAAATATAGAATGCTGCCATGAAAGGAACTAATAACTCAGTAACTTGACCGATTCTCTTGATACCACCTATAACAACCAAGCCTGCTATTACAGCACACACGATACCAACAGCTAATTTAGGTAGTCCAAATGTTACGTTCATAGCTTCAGCGATGGAGTTTGCTTGAACCATGTTTCCTATACCAAATGCTGCAAGAGCTCCAAAGAATGCAAATAGTTTTGCAAGCCATTTCATTTTTAAGCCTGTAGTAATATAGTACATCGGTCCACCAGTAAATCTTCCATCAGGTGTTTTTTCTCTGTAATGAACAGCTAAAACAACTTCTGCAAATTTAGTGGTCATACCAACTAGGGCCGCAAACCACATCCAGAAGATGGCGCCTGGTCCTCCCATAGCAATAGCAGTTGCAACACCGGCTATATTACCTGTACCTACTGTGGCCGCAAGTGCTGTGGCTACTGCCTGGAATGCTGTTACTTCGCCTTCTCCTTTTGATTCCTTGGAGAACATCTTCATTAGGGTGTTTTTTAATACGTAGATTAACTTAGTAATTGCAAAAGCTTTTGTAGAAAGTGTTACGTAAATACCTGTACCAACGATTAATACCAAAATCGGTGGTCCCCATACAATTCCGTTGATAGCACTGTTGATGGACATTAACAGATCCATAAAACCCCTCCTGAAATTTTATTTTTTGTATTTATCCACACTACGTTTAAATAATAATATAATTGCATTGCAGTATAGTAAATACAAAATGGCGTAAAAGTCTACAAACGTTTTCCCTCCCGATTTATAGGCGTTTACAAAATTTATATTATCAGAAATAGATATAGAAAGCAAGTCCAATTTAATGGAAAATTTACAATATGCTGAATATTGACAGAATAATGACGATGGTGTTCTTAATTAGATGGTTTATAAATCTCTATTTTATAAGATTTTAATTGCTAGAGTTTATATATAATAGGGCTTTTTTTATATTAAATTTATATAATTTACTAATGTCTTAACAATATTTGATGGGGATTTTCAGTGGTAAAGTAGAAAATATCAATTACAGGTTTAAACTATCAAATTTGTGTTATAATTTATGTAGAAGAATAAACATGAGGTGGATTATGGCAGAGACATACTATGCAGTAAAAAACGGCAGGGAGCCTGGAATATATAGAACATGGGCGGAATGTGAGGCTCAGGTAAAGGGATTTAAAGGGGCTAAATATAAGAAGTTTCTTAGCTATGAAGAGGCACTAGACTTTATTAATGATGAAGGTGACTTTTTAAGACCTGGAGAAAAGCTAAAGGATAACGAAATTATTGCATATGTGGATGGAAGCTTTGATATAAAAAGTAGAACCTATAGCTATGGGATTGTTCTCTTAACTGAAGATGAAAAGAATTTTCTTAGTGGTAGAGAAGACAACAAAGCTTTGTCTGAAATGAGAAACGTTGCTGGTGAGATAAAGGGTGCCATGGTTGCCATGGATGAATCAATTAAACTAGGAAAAGATACCCTCTATCTTTACTTTGACTATACTGGAATAGAACATTGGGCAAAGGGAGATTGGAAAACCAATAAGGAAGGAACAAAGAAATACAAGGAATACTATGATGGAATAAAGTCTAAGCTAAATGTAGTCTTTATAAAGGTTCGTGCTCACTCAGGAGTAGAACACAACGAAGAAGCCGATAGATTGGCAAAAGAAGCTATATTGAATCTATAGCTTCTCATATCCTATATTATTTTTTTCTAATAGTTCAATTGCATATTCATCTATTCTGTAATCATTTTTAAAATATATATACTTGATGCCTGCCTGAATTAAGGCTTTTGTACAATTAAGGCATGGGAAGTGGGTAACGTAGGCTTTGCAGTTCTTAACGGATATCCCTTCCTTTGCACAATATAAAAGAGCATTCATTTCGGCATGGATTGTTGCAATACAATGTCCATCCCTCATTGTATGCCCTATATCATCGCAATGTGGATTACCTGCAACTGAACCATTGTAGCCACTGGAGACTATTCTATTATCATCATTAACTAATAAACAGCCTACCCATGCTCTATCGCAGGTAGACCTGGTAGCTACTTTTTCCGCAATTTCCATAAAATATTGATTCCAGCTTATTCTACTAGACATAGAAACCTCCTAAATATTTTTCTTCAAATATTATATCATAGCTTAACATATATATTAAATTTAAGTTATATATTATTCTTAGATAAGTGGGTATAAGTCATACTAAAGGGAGGGAGTAATATGTTAAAGGAATTTAAGGAGTTTGCCATTAAGGGAAACGTAATCGACTTGGCAGTCGGTGTTGTTATTGGGGGAGCTTTTGGTAAAATCGTTACATCCTTTGTTAATGATATTATCATGCCATTGGTAGGAACCCTAGTAGGTGGAATGGAATTTTCTAGTTATTTTATTGCACTGGATGGCAAGGAGTATGCTTCTTTAGCTGCAGCACAGGAAGCTGCGGCACCAACACTAAATTATGGACTTTTTATACAAAATATTGTGGACTTTTTGATCATTGCCTTTGCTATCTTTTTAGCTGTAAAATGGATTAACAGACTTAAGAAAGTAGAAAAACCAGCACCTGTGGAAATCACCACAAAAACATGTCCATATTGCTTTACTGATATACCATTAGGAGCAACGAGATGTCCTCATTGTACATCTGAATTAAAGTAAGTTTTTAAGCCATTAGAGATAATCTTTAATGGCTGATTTATTAAGGGGTGTTATTATGTATGGGTTAGTTTTAGAAGGTGGAGGGGCTAAAGGCTCTTATCATATGGGAGCTTATAAAGCTATCATAGAGGAAGGCCTCGAGATAGGAGCAATAACAGGTACATCTATAGGTGCAATTAATGCCGCCATGATAGTACAAGGTGACTTTGAAAAAGCCCTTGAACTATGGCAGGATATAAGCTATTCCATGGTTATAGATGCTAATGACGAAGAGATAGAAAAGCTTAAAAATAAGAAGCTAGATAGAAATGATCTAAGGCTTCTGGCTGAAAGATTAAAGATAGTTATTAACGATAGGGGTTTTGAT
This sequence comes from uncultured Tissierella sp., assembly GCA_964485455.1. Classification (GTDB taxonomy): domain Bacteria; phylum Bacillota; class Clostridia; order Tissierellales; family Tissierellaceae; genus Tissierella_B. Next base: position 13,316 of record CAZAJU010000005.1, on the reverse strand, counting down.
ATCACTCCTCTAAAGGAACTTCTAAATAAATATATAGATGAGGAAAGAATAAGAGCCTCAGGTATGGATTTTGGTTTAGTGACAGTAAATCTTACAGATTTTAAGTCTGTAGAGATTTTCAAAGATGATATACCCATTGGAGAAATAAAGGATTATCTACTTGCATCCTCATATCTACCTGCTTTTAAGTCAGAAAGACTAAAGGGTAAGAGATTTCTAGATGGGGCTTTTCATGATAATCTACCTTTTACGATGTTGAAGAAGAAAGGATATAAGGATTTAATACTGGTAAGGACTTATGCCCGAGGACTTACAAGAAAGATTGACCCAGAACTGGGGGCAATAGTTATTACCCCTTCCGATGACATAGGACAAATCTATGAATTTGAAAATGAAAAGGCTAAAAGGAATATTGAACTAGGATATTTTGATGCTTTAAGAGCAATAAGAGGTCTTAAAGGCAGAAAATATTATGTTGAACCTATAGGAGAGGATTTTGCATTTAATCTTTTAACTTCCTTGAGTTCTATTCAGTATAATAGTCTAAGAAAATTGATTAAAACCCGTGGTATTCCTAACCTAAGAGAACTCCTTGAATATATAGTTCCAAGATTAGGCTC
>CAZAJU010000005.1:0-12596 GCA_964485455.1 uncultured Tissierella sp. | reverse complement strand
ATTTATCAGAAAAAATAAAAAGCAGAACTCCAAAGCCTTTGGATTCAGAAGGAAAGTATTCAGTGCTGATACCCTTAATAGAAAATAAGGGGCAGTGGGAGATAATATTCGAATTACGTTCTAAATACTTGAAATCACAACCGGGTGAAGTGTCTTTTCCAGGCGGACGGGTAGAAATGGAGGAATCCTTTGAAGAAACTGCTGTACGGGAAACTATGGAAGAGCTATTAATCCAAAGGGATAATATAAAAGTAATAGGTGAATTAGACTATTTGGTTTCTTATTCTAACTTTACTATCCACTGCTTCCTTGGGATAGTAAGTGGAGTAAATGTGGATAATATCAGTCCAAATGGAGATGAAGTAGACCATTTATTCACAGTTCCGTTGGAATATTTTTTAAATAATGAGCCTGAAAGGTATGAATTAGATTTAATGACTGTAGCCAACGAAGAATTCCCCTATTCCCTTCTTCCTAATGGGAAAGACTATAATTTTAGAAGAGGAAAGCATATTGTGCTATTCTACAAATATAAGGAATATTTAATCTGGGGATTTACAGCAAGGATGACAAAGCATTTTATAGACTTAGCTAAGGAAATTTTAGAATAATAAAAACATGAACATCTATTGGCAGATTGTCCAACAGATATTCATGTTTTTTTAGTATCTAGTTTGTAAACATTTGTGTCCAGTAAATTGTACTTCCTACTTTATACGCGCCTACACCAATTGTTCCAAATGATGAATTAAGAATATTTGCTTTATGACCTGATGAATTCATCCAACCATTCATTACTGATGTTGGAGAAAGATATCCCTTTGCAATATTCTCACCAGCTGTTCTATAAGTAATTCCAAATTGCTTCATCATATCAAAAGGACTACCGTAAGTAGGTGATGTATGGCTGAAATAGTTTTTATCCGCCATATCCTTTGACTTCATTCTAGCTACATTTGAAAGCTGGCTGCTTGCTTTAAGTGGTGCTAAACCCGCCTTTTGTCTTTCAATATTTACTAGTCTAACTACTTCTGCTTCCTCCTGAGATAATCCTTGAACAGAATCTGGAGCTGGAGTAGGAGCCGGAGTTTGAACAACAGTATTTGTTGGCTCAATTGGCTTAGCTGCTTCTACTGGTGTAGCAGGAGCAGTTGGTTCAGCAGGTTTAATATTCACTATAGAATACGTAGGTTGAACTGGGTTAGTAGTTGTTGTTACTACATTTGTACTAGGGCTGTAGTTGTATATATAAGTATTCCAAGGATTGTCTTGAACAACCTTGTAATTTCCTGAGTTGTAAGTAATTCTATATACCCTATAATATTCTTCCGCATAGCCTATTGATGATGCACCTAGCATTAAGGCTACTAGTAAGTAAGTGACGATTCTTTTCTTCAACATTATTATCCTCCTTGTTTTTAAATAAATTATTGTAACTCCTTTGTAACTTTTATCAGTATAACACTCTATAGTTTCCATTTAAACCCTCAATAGTTGGACAAGTTACATATTATTACCATCATATAAGTTGGCAGTTGTTAATTATATATATTTGGGTAATATTAAAGGGTAAGATTGGAGGGCGGAATATGGATAAAAAATATATATTGTCCCTAGATCAGGGAACTACTAGTTCTAGAGCCATATTATTTAACTACTCTGGGGATATAGTAGGTACTTCACAAAAGGAGTTTAATCAAATATATCCCAAGGCAGGGTGGGTAGAGCATGATCCTATGGAAATCTGGGGTACCCAAGTAGGAGTAGCTAGGGAAGTAATTGAAAGAAACGGAATACATCCAGATGAGATTGCAGCCATTGGTATTACAAATCAAAGAGAGACTACAGTTATTTGGAATAAAAACTCGGGAAAGCCTATATATAATGCTGTAGTATGGCAATGTAGAAGAACCTCTAATATATGTGATGAACTAAAAGCAAAGAACTTAGAGGATTATATAAAGAAAAATACAGGATTAGTAGTAGATGCTTACTTTTCAGGAACTAAGATTAAATGGATATTGGATAATGTAGAGGGAGCCAGAGAAGAAGCTGAACGAGGAGACTTGTTATTTGGAACCATAGATACATGGATAATTTGGAATTTGACAAAAGGAAGAGTTCATGCAACAGATTATTCAAATGCTTCAAGAACTATGATTTTCAATATAAGAAGCTTAAAGTGGGATGAAAGACTTCTTGAGGCATTAGATATTCCTAAATCTATCTTGCCTAATGTGAAGAATTCTTCTGAGGTTTATGGATATACAGACGAAAGCTATTTTGGAGCTAGAATTCCCATAGCAGGTATTGCCGGAGATCAACAAGCAGCCTTATTTGGGCAAACATGCTTTACACCTGGCATGGCTAAGAATACTTATGGAACTGGTTGCTTTATGCTTATGAATACAGGAGAAAAAATTATAGAATCCAAAAATGGGCTTATAACAACAATTGCTTGGGGTATAGATGGCAGGGTTGAATACGCCCTCGAAGGAAGCATATTTGTTGCTGGTGCAGTTATACAATGGCTAAGGGATGAATTAAGACTTATAAGAACTTCAGAAGAGTCTGAGGAAATGGCAAGTAGAGTCAAAGATACCAATGGGGTATATCTGGTTCCAGCATTTGTAGGAATAGGTGCACCTTTTTGGGATATGTATGCTAGAGGTACCATAGTGGGACTTACTAGAGGGGCCAAGGCTGAGCATATAGTTAGAGCCGCTTTAGAGGCTATAGCATATGAAACTAGAGATGTGCTAAAAGCCATGGAGGAAGACTCTGGAATACTCCTTGAGGGACTCCGTGTGGATGGCGGTGCAGTAAAAAATAATTTTTTAATGCAATTTCAATCCGATATACTAGGTGTAGATGTAATAAGACCTAGGATTATAGAAACTACAGCACTTGGGGCTGCATATCTTGCAGGGCTTGCAACTGGATTTTGGAAAAGTCGTCAGGAGATTTTACACAAATGGAAAATTGAGCAAACATTCAATTCATCTATGGAAGAAGATATTCGGGATGGACTTTACAGGGGTTGGAGAAGGGCTGTAGAGAGATCACTTCAATGGGAAACACCTTAATTTGTGTAAATTATATATATTATTATTATATAAAAACCTTTATAATTTAAATCAAATGATTGTATACTTTTCATATACTTTGTATAAAGGGGAGAGGTAGTATGTTAAAAACAGTTCTGCATGGGGATATAGTCTTTACTTCTAAAATAGATGAATTTGATATACATGAGGATTCATATATCATTGTGGAAGATGGAGTAGTAGTTGATATAACAAAGAATTTAGAGAATTCATACAAAGATTACAATCTAAAGGATTATTCAGGTAAATTGATAATCCCAGGATTTTCAGATATTCACCTACATGCTCCTCAATACCCTAATAGAGGGCTAGGAATGGATAAAGAACTTATTCCATGGCTTAATACATATACATTTCCTGAGGAGTTAAAGTATTCAGATTTAGAGTATTCAAGAGCTGTGTATAAAAAATTAATAAAAGACTTATGGAAGGAAGGAACCACACGAAGTGCAGTATATTCTAGTGTCCATCTTAATGCTACTAAGCTTTTAATGGATATGTTTATAGAATCTGGCCTAGGAGCCTATGTAGGAAAGGTAAATATGGATAGAAATAGTTCTGACTTGCTTAATGAATCTACAGAACGCTCTATAGCCGAAACAGAAGAGCTGCTAAAAGAGTATGGACATAAATCCTCTCTTGTACAGCCTATTATCACTCCAAGATTTTTACCAACTTGTACAGACAAGTTGCTTCAAGAATTAGCAAGACTTGCAGTTGAATATGATGCACCAATACAGTCTCATCTCAATGAAAATACATCTGAAGTAAAGTGGATTAAAGAGCTATATCCTGATTCCACTAGCTATTCAGGAGTGTATAATGATTTTGGTCTATTTGGTCAGAAGAGGACCATTATGGCTCACTGTGTTTACAATATAGATGATGAAATAGATTTGATGGCAAAGAATGGAGTATATGCTGCTCATTGTCCTCATTCAAATTTCAATCTTTCCAGTGGCATGATGCCTGTAAGAAAGTTTCTTGATAAGGGAGTAAATGTAGGTCTAGGCTCAGATATTTCTGGAGGCCACACTCTAAGAATGCCGGATGTGATGATTGGTGCAATTCATCAATCCAAGATGAACTGGTTATTAAGCGATAAAGCTTTGAAGCCACTATCCACATCAGAAGCCTTTTATCTGATGACTAAAGGCGGAGGAAGCTTCTTTGGAAAGGTTGGTAGTTTTGAAAAGGGATACGAATTTGATGCCCTTGTGGTTGATATAGATGATTTAATGGTCGGGAAATCGTTAACTGTAGAAGAAAAACTTCAAAAGTATCTCTATATAGGTAATAGTGAAAATATTATTCATCGATTTGTAAAAGGTATAGAAATAGAGAAACCAAAATAAGGAGGTAAAAATGGCTAGGCAAAATGGTATTAGCGTTGAAGACATGCTGAAGCTCGACATAATGAAAAATTGCACCCTTATTGCGGGCTTTAGAGGTATTAGAAATACTATTTCAAGAGTAAATATTATGGCTGATCCAGATATACTGGAATGGATTGCAGAAGGAGAGTTTCTACTAACAACAGCCTATTTCTTTAAGAGCAAGAGCATCAAAGAACAAAAGGAAATGATTAAGGTTTGTGTTGATAATGATCTTGCAGGCATAGGTATTAAAATATCTCCATATATTGAAAATATGGATCAAGAGGTTATAGAATATGCTAACAAGCTGAATTTTCCTATTGTAGATATACATCATGAAATACCCTTATCAGATATCATGATGATTGCAATTAGGGAGATATTTAACAAACAAGCCTCTCTTCTTGAGAGGATTGAGAATGTGCATGAACAGCTAATGAATGTTATGTTAGAGGGTAAGGGTTTTAACGAGGTCCTTACTATAATTCAAGAGAACATCAAGAATCCTGTAGTATTATGCCTCTCATTTTCAAATGAAGTAATTGGAAAATATGGGGATGTAAGTGATTCAATAATAAAAGAGTTTCAAAATGAGATAAAGGTATTCTATGAATCAAATAGTTCTAAGGAAAGGCTCAAGAAGTTAAATGAGGATAAGGTACTGGTAGGAGGAAAATATGTAGATAGAATGATAATGCCTATTTCTCTCAAGGATCAGGTTCATGGGCATATATTCTCTTGGTCTACAAATATGCCTTTAGGTGGATTTGACCTTGCCATAATAGAGAGTGCTTCTACTACTATTGCCCTTTCGATACTTCAAAATCTTTCTGTTCAAGAAGTTGAATTAAGGTATCGATCTGATTTCTTTGAGGACTTGATTTCTACTGATGCAAAGCGTAAACTTAAGGCTTTGGATAGAGCTAGGTATTTTAATCTTAAGGAGGAAGACTACTATCTTATAGAGGTTATGAGCATTAAGTTTAAAGATCAGGAATTTACAGATATGGATTTAGAGTTCGATGGCTATGGAGACTATGTTAATATCTTTGTTAAGTCTATCGAAGAACTTATAAGTTATTATGATTTAGAGGGAATAGTATCCACGAAATTAAATGGGATACAAATACTTCTTGGTTTTCCAGATGCAAAAAATATAAACAAAAAGATTAAGAATTTTAATGAAAGGCTTAAGGAGGCATTCTATAGTAAATACAGGCATCTTGACCTAAAGGTAGGTGTTGGTCGGGTGTATAAAAATTTGGAAAATGTATATCGGAGCTTCCTAGATGCAGTAAGAACAGTTCGAATAGGAAAAACTATTACATCTAATGAAATAGTAACTTATGATGAATTGGGAATATATAAAATCCTATGTCAAGATTATTTAAATGAAGAGTTAGAGGACTTCTACAATAGTACGCTTAAAGACCTTGTTGACTATGACAATAAAAAGACTACGGATTTAATTCCTACCTTGGAATCCTATTTTAGAAATAATGGAAATTTAACCAAGATATCCAAAGACTTATTTACACATTACAATACAGTTCTATATCGAATAAGCAGAATAAATGAGATAACTGGAATGAATTTAGATGATCCACATCATCGCTTGAATTTAGAGATTGCATTGAAGATTAAAGAGATTTTAGGTAAGTAGGAATATAAAAGAGGAGACTCTCCAGCTTTTGGAGTGGTTCTCCTCATTTATATTTTTGTTGTTCACTATTCAGTATTATTCGTGGATTATTCTTCAAGAAGTGCTACAGCTCTAATAGGAGAACCTGTACCTTCTCTGATTTTTAAGGGAAGTCCTAGGTATAAAAATCGTTTATTAATCAGCTCTTTTAGATTACATAGGTTTTCGGTATTAGTTATATTATACTCTCCGCATACAAGGTGTGCAGAAAAATCAATATCATCAGGAGTCAAGTCTATTGCAGGAGCGTCTACTCCTATATTTACAACTCCCTGGTCTGCAAGCCATTTAGCAGCATCATAACTTAGTCCGGAGTATTCCTTTTGGAACAAATCAGTTCCGAAGTTTCTATCATGGTGTCCTGTATATAAAAGGACAATTTCGCCTTTTCTTATTTCTTGACCTGAATGCTTTAGAGCTTGCTCTAGATCACTAATCTCTATGTAAGAAGGATACCTAATATGACTTACATCTAAGCATATTGCACTTCCCCAAAAGTATTCCAAAGGCATTTTATCTATAGTAGGACCATTTGGGTTGTACTCCCAAACCCCATCTGAATGAGTACCTGCATGCTCGCTTATGATTAGATTCCTTGCAGAAAATCCTAGGGTTTTACTACCTGTATCCTTCATGCTTTGTTCATGGGTTTGGTTTGTCATTATAAATGTTTTTTGGTGAATTGGAAATATTGTCATACCTTCATATATTTCCTGTGACAAATCGATTAATTTAAGACTCACTGTTATTCCTCCTCTTAACATTCTAATTTTAAGCATCGATGAAACTCATTAAGGATATTTCAAGCACCACCAAACGAGTTATTCTATTTATTCATTAGCATAAGTATATAGTAAGAAATTTTGCAATGATATATGTAATACCTACAAAAAATTAGAAAAAACATACAAATAAAACTCTGTTCTTTATAAAAACCTAGCAAATTTTTATAGTAAAATTACAAGGTTTATTGAAGGGGGGTGTGCTATCATTAACCTTAAGAAAGAACGAGATTTAACTCGTTTTGGTGGTTTTATGAATTGCTTATTAAGCAATTTACTCTAATATTTAAAAGGGGAGGATTTATAAATGTATGATGTAATTATCAAAAACGCTAGAATACCTCAGGGCGATAATACTATATTGACTAACATCCTAGTAAAAGACGAGAAAATAGCTGGATTTATTGACTCGGTAGATAATGTAGATTCTAAAGAAGTAATCGATGCAAAAGGACATTTAACTTTACCTGGTTGTATTGATTCTCATACTCACTTCATGTATCAAGGATTCCCACATAGAGAGAACTTTCTTACAGGAACAGCGGCAGCTGCTAGAGGTGGAATAACAACTGTTATCGATATGCCTTGTTGCTCAGTACCATCAGTTAGAAGTGCTAAACAATTACAACTTAAAATAGACTTACTTAAGCCACAAGCATTAGTGGACTTTGCTCTGTGGGGTGGGGTAACTGGTGAAGATGTTAGAGAAGGATGGCTTGACAAAGTTCAAGAACAGGCCGATTTCGGAGTAGTTGCATTTAAGGCTTATATGACTCCTTCAGTTCCAACTTTCCCAAGAGTAACTGATCCTGAAATGTTTGAGGCTTTTAAAGCAGTAGCCAAAACAGGACTTCCAGTTGGAATCCATGCAGAGAACTATGCAATGTGTGACTACTATGTTAAGAAATTAAGAGACGAAGGAAGAACTGACGGCCCAGCATGGGAAGAGGCAAGAATGGAATTAGCTGAGCAAGTAGCTATTGAATTGGGAATTAGCTTTGCTGAAGCAGCAAATGCTAGGCTTCATATAGTTCATATGGCACTTGGAAAAGGTGCACAATTAGTTAAGGCAGCAAAGGAAAGAGGATTAAGTGTTACGGCTGAAACAACTCCTCATTACTTGACACTTGATGTTAAAGAAACTATGGCTAAGTATGGCGCTTTTGCAAAGATTGCTCCACCATTAAGATCTAGAGAAAATCATGGTCTACTTTGGGAAGGATTAAGAAATGGAAGTGTAGACTTCGTTGCTACAGATCATGCACCATATGAAATCGAAAGCGAAAAAGCTGGCAGAGATATATGGACTGCATTCCCAGGAATACCAGGAACAGAAACCATGGTTCCTATAATAGTTGATGGATACAACAAGGGTAAAATTAGCCTTTCAACTATGGTTAATGTATTAAGTAAAAATGCAGCTATCCACTACGGACTATATCCAAAGAAAGGTGCTATGGAAATCGGTTCAGATGCTGACTTTACAATTGTAGATTTAGATAAGGAATGGACAATTGATGTTAAAGAAGAAGCTTCTATGTGTGGTTACACTCCTCTTGAAGGAATGAAATTAAAGGGAAGAGTTAATAAAACAATAGTACGTGGACACTTAGTATTTGTTGATGAAGATCAAAGTTCACTTGCTAACTTAAGTGATGAAGAATTACAAAAAATAGTTCATAACTTCCCTGAAGGTGTAAGTGAAAAATATGCTGAGTATTTTGAACAATATCCACATCTTAATAGTGCAGAATATGAAAAGAGTTATAGAAAAGAGCATCCTGAGGTTATTGACCAACATATAAGAGGAATAAAAGGTATCAAGAGTAATCCTGGATTTGGACAATGGGTTAAGAGACAATCTATTCAAGAATTACCAAGAAAGATTAAATATTAGTTATTAAAAGAAGGGGAAAGGAACCTTTCCCCTAAAAAATAATTTATTAGAAGGAGAGATATTTAAATGACTAAACACGCAATTGTAGTAATAGATATGCTTAATGACTTTGCAAATCCAAAAGGAGCTTTATATTGTGAGGGAGCAGGAAGAATAACAAAAAATCTTCAAGAGCTTTTCAAATGGGTAAGAGCAAGAAATGCAGAAGGAAACTATGATGTTCAATTGGTTCATATCCAAGAGGCACATAGAAAGAATGATGCAGACTTTAGAGTAAGACCAGTTCATGCAGTAGATGGAACTTGGGGATCAGACTTTATACAAGAGCTATATCCACAAGGAGATGAGTATAGAATTAAGAAAAGAAGACATAGCTCATTTGCACATACAGATCTTGACTTATACTTAAGAGAAGAAAATATAGACACGGTTTGTGTAACTGGAACTTGGACTAACGTATGTGTTAGAGCTACAGCTACAGATGCTCTTGCTAAAGGATACAAGGTAATCTCACTAACTGATGGTATTGATTCTAAAACCCCAGAAATGCATGAATCTGGATTAAGAGACCTAAGTATATTTACAAAACTTATGACCATAGCTGAGTATCAAGAAGCTTGGGAAAAAGGTATTGATCCATGGGAAGGCGGAGCAGGAGATCCTGAAAATAAGGTTAAATAAAGAAAAACCATATTAAGGGGAAGGATATCCTTCCCCTATTTAGCATAAGGAGCGATAGATGTGAGAATAGTTGTGGGAATCTCAGGAGGTAGTGGAGCAATCTACGGAGTATCTCTATTGAAGGCATTAAAAGAGCTAAATGTAGAAACCCATCTTGTAGTAAGTACTATGGGAGAGTATGTGGTAAACCATGAATGTGGACTTAGCCTTAATGATTTAAAAGGATTGGCCACTTTCTATCATGATAATAAAAATCTAGCAGCTCCAATATCAAGCGGTTCCTTTAAGGTTGATAAAACCATTATCGTGCCATGCTCTATGAAGACTTTGGCAAGTGTAGCAAATGGCTTCTCAGACAATCTGCTAACAAGAGCATGTGATGTGACCTTAAAAGAACAAAGAAAGCTCATATTGGTGCCTAGAGAAACACCTTTAAGCCAGATTCATTTGGAGAATATGCTGAAGCTGTCAAGGATGGGTGTCACTATATTTCCTCCAGCGCCAGGATTCTATAACCATCCAGAAACCTTGGAGGATGTAGTGTTAAACATTACAGGAAGACTTCTTGATATGCTTGACATTGAAAACAATCTTATCAATAGGTGGAATGGCCAGTAGAAGGGAGGGTGGATTTTGGAGAAACAAATGTTGAGAAATACCCTAGATAGGTTGAAAAGAACAAACGACCTCCTAGAATGCAACAAAGAAGTAGACTATATCTATGAAATGGGAGCAGTACTTAAACATTTCCATAATAAGAAGCCTATTTTATTCAATAAGGTAAAGAATAGCAATATGAAAACTATAGGTGGGCTTTATGGAAACAGGGATATAATGTTTGATCATCTAGGGGTAAATAAGGATAATAGAAACTATAAGTTTATGGATGCATTGGTAAATCTAAAACCATACAAAGTCCTAAGTACAGGTCCTGTTAAGGAAAACAAGATAACTACAAATATAGATGTACAGAGGATTATACCTGTAAATAAATTTAACGGATTGGATTCTTCAAGCTTTATAACTGCAGGGGTAATGGTAATAAAAGACCCAGAGACTGGTAAGTTTCATACATCTGTAAGAAGACTTCAGGTCAATAAGGGAAATAGCTTATCAGCCCTAGTAGGATCCTTAAAATTCACAAACGACTTTCTAGAGCTAGAAAGACAAGGAAAATCATTAGATGTAGCCATAGTACTTGGCTATGACGCCCCATTCTTATTGGCGAGCCAATATTCAAGTGCAACCTATGGTGTAGATAAATATGAGCTTGATAGTGCACTTAGAGGTGAACCTCTAGAACTTGTAAAATGTGAAACCAATGATTTACTGGTTCCAGCTTATGCTGAAATCATAATCGAAGGAAAAATAGTAGCAGGAAAAAGGGAATTAGAGGGGCCATTTGGAGAGTTAATGGGGTACTATGGCAAACAGGCGCCTCATCCAATCATAGAAGTATCAGCAATTACTCATAGAAACAACCCTATATATCAAACAGCTTTTCCATGTGAGGAAGAGCATCTAGCAAATGGATTAATAAGGGAAATGGAGCTCTTCTATTATTTGAAGAACATAATGGATGTAAGAGATGTATATGTAACTGAAGGTGGCGGATATAGATTCAATGCAGTAGTATCCATAAAGCAGAAAAGGCCAGGAGAAGCAAAGTCAGCTATAATATCAGCTCTAGGTCTAAACAAGGATCTAAAGCAAGTAGTCATAGTAGATGACGATGTTGATATTTACTGGGAAAGGGAAATTGAATGGGCAATAACCTCTAGATCTCAGGCTAGTCAAGATGTAGTTATAATTCCTGGTGCGTTAGGCTCCTCATTAGAGCCATCACATGACCTTAGAGGAATAACTGACAAAATAGGAATCGATGCTACAAAACCATTGGATAATATAAAATTTGAAAGAGCCAAGATTCCAGGCTATGAAAACATAGACATCAAAAGGTATTTTTAATGACGTTCCTTAATTTTAGATAAGAGGGTGTGAATATGAAAGAAGCAATAGGAATGGTTGAAGTCAAAAGTCTAGTAGGAGCTTTAGAAGCAGCAGATGCCATGCTAAAATCAGCTAATGTTAAGATAATGGACTTCCAGTTTGTAGGCTCAGGTCTAGTATCTGTAACAGTAACAGGTGATGTAGCTGCAGTACAAGCTGCAGTAGATACTGGTAAGGAAAGAGCATCGATGGTAGCTGAGGTAATATCCGCAAACGTAATACCAAGACCTCATGATGAAGTAGATAAGATATTTATGACCTAACCCAATTTACGGTGGTTTTCCGTAAATTTATGGTAGGTCAAACGCACTGAATTCACAAATTATGTGAGCTAAGCGAATAAATAATTTGGTGAATGAGACTGCGGAGAGTGGAGGTGATTTAGTGAATCCTTTAGCAGTGATAGATATGAAAAGCAAACTAAGAAATAATAGTAGCTCAAATGAAAATGTTAATAAGAGCATAACAATGACTGAATTTACTAAGAGCAATCTTACAAATATTGAGGATAAGCTAATAAAGGGATTAATTAATAGAGAAGTGGTTGCAGAAAGTTCCTCAGAAGTTAAACCTGCAATATCTTTAGATGATGCAGTAAAGAGAATCAAAAATGGCCGTTAATGGAGGTGTAGCATGGATAAGGCATTGGGTCTTATAGAAGCACAAGGACTTACAACAGCTGTAGCAGCACTAGATGCAGCCAGTAAAGCGGCTGATATCGTTCTAGTAGGCGTGGAAAAGGTAATTGGTGTAGAAAAAGGTGTCGGAGTGACAATAAATATAGCAGGAGAAGTAGCTGCAGTAAAATCAGCAGTAGAAGCTGCGGTTATAGCTGGAAACAAAGTTGGAAGAGTGGTATCTAGCCACGTAATACCTAGACCCCACGACGAAATAGATAAACTAATAGAAAAGTTTTCAAACAACTTAAAAAAAGAAGAAAAACCTAAACCAAAGCCAAAAAAAGCGCCAGTAAAAAAAGAAGAAAGCAGTGAAGAGGGAACAGAAAGTAGGTAAGAGGTAAGAAGTAAGAGGTAAGAAGTA
>CAZAJU010000004.1:0-39145 GCA_964485455.1 uncultured Tissierella sp. | reverse complement strand
TTCTGGCGCTTTGTTGTATCCAATTATTAATTAGGATTTGTTATATGTTTTGTCAATTCTCTTGCTGTTGGAGTAGCTGCTAATCCTCCAAGAGCTGTTTCTCTTAGAGTTTCTGGTAGGGCTTTACCTACTTTATACATAGCCTCAACTACTTCATCAAATGGTATAGGAGCTTGCACTCCAGCTAAAGCCATATCTGCTGAAATCAGGCCATTAATTACTCCTGATGCATTTCTTAGATTACATGGGAATTCAACAAGTCCACCAATAGGGTCACATACAAGTCCTAGGACATTTGCTAGAGCAAATCCTGCTGCATTTAGTGCTTGTTGAGGGCTTCCTCCTGCCATCTCTACTATAGCGGCTGCTCCCATAGCTGCGGCAACACCACATTCTGCTTGGCATCCGCCTTCAGCTCCTGAAACTGTAGCAATTCTTGCTACGATTTGACCAACTCCGGCTGAAGTATATAATCCATTTAAAAGCATTTCATCTGAAAGGTTTAATTTATCCCTAGCTGACAATATAGTGCTAGGTAGGATTCCTGAAGCACCTGCAGTAGGGGCAGCGCAAATTCTACCCATAGAAGCATTTACTTCTGATGTTGAAAGTGCCATTGCCATTGCAGAGTTAACAAACTCACCAGTTAAGGTTTTGCCTTTCTTACGATAATCCTCAACTCTCTTGGAATTTCCGCCAGTAATTCCTGTGTTGGACATAAGCGGCGTATTAAGACCTGCAGTTGCAGAAGATTTCATTACTTCTAAGGTTTCTTGCATTTTGTCCATCAATTCTTGCTTGGAAAGGCCTGTTGCATCCATTTCCTTTTCGATTACTATATCATATATCGTAGCGTTTCTTTCTTCGCATAGCTTTAGTAATTCACTTGCTGTATTAAACATTCCTTCAACTCCTAACTTCTTATAGTATTTATTACTCTTAGATAAGTTATTCCGTCTATCTTAGATATCTTTTGTTCTACTTCTTCACAAATTCTTGAATCGGTTTCACATAGCATTGTTGCAAGATTTCTCTCTCTTGTAACCTGCATAGTGGCAATGTTTATATCCATATCAGATAGAACTGAGCTTATTTGACAGATAACACCCTTCTTATCCTTGTATTTTGCAAGCAAGATTGGATATAAGCCTGTAAATTCAACTTCATCCCCATTTATATCATAGACAGCTATATTTCCACCACCAATGGAAGAACCTAGTACATAGAAATCATCCTTGTCCTTGTATTTGAATACTATTTTTACTGTATTTGGGTGATGATGTCCTAAGTCTGTTTCAATAAATTCTATTTCTATATTGTTATCTGCAGCGATCTTAAAAGACTCTTTTAGCTTATCATCTGCAGGATCTAATCCTAATATTCCAGCAATTAGTGCTTTATCTGTACCATGTCCCCTATAAGTCTTTGCAAATGAACCATGTAGGTGAAACTCAACTTTATAAAATCCATCGGATGCTATGTCCTTTGCGATTTTGCCTAATCTTGCTGCACCAGCAGTATGTGAACTTGAAGGACCAATCATTACCGGACCTAAAATATCGAATACCGTATAATCTTTCATACTCATCCCCCTCTATTGATTTTTATCATAGTATTATTATAACTTATCTTAAAATTTATGCAATCAATATTAACCTACCAATAAACTTTGTTAAAGTGTATAATATATATACTTGGAGGTGGTTAGGTTTGATTCTGTCTATAGATTTAAATCCGGTTCTTAAAAGAAAATATAGCTTAGAGAAACTAGAAGATGTAAATTTTGCCAGCAATGCTATATATAGTTCCGGAGGAGAGGGAATTGAGCTTGCATATTTATTGAAGAGTTTAAATGAGGATGTCTTTTTAAGTGGATTTATCGGAGGAGTAAATGGGAGCCATATTCACAAGGAATTGATGATTTCTGGAATACAACATGAGTATTATCCATTGAGGGATGAAACTTTAGACCGTACTATTATTTCAACCCTAGAAGGTGAAATTACGATTAATTCTAAGGAACCTAGGATTACAAGAGATGATATGGGAGGCTTTATTAAGCTATATAATGGCTTTTTATCGGATACTTCACTTGTATGCTGTCTAGGAAATAATACATCTGAGGCTTTAGATGAGCTATATTTTGATATCGTGGCTAATGCCAGTATTAAAAATATAAAGACATTGGTTTCTTTAAAGACAGATGGATTAAAAAGAAGTCTTGAAGCAAGCCCTTACTTGGTACTAATGGAAGTTATAGATCTGGAGGAATTTACAAATCTATACCTTGATTTTGAATATGAGATAATTAAAGCAGGTCTTTATATTATAGAAAAGGGAGTAAAGGTTGCAGTAATCTCTCAAGGTACTAGAGGAAGTATTGTACTGACTCAGGATAATGTATATAGAGTAAGCGTGTCCAAAGTGGAAAAAGAGTCGGAAATAAACCGTGGATATATGCTAGGGGGATTTGCTTTTGCTCTTTCTAGAGGATATGATTTTGAGATGATACTAAAGCTAGGACAAGCATGTGGGATGGCAAATTTCTTTGAGCTGGAACGGGAGCTAGATATGAGCCATATAAAAAGAATCATGACAAATATAGAAGTAGATAAATTTAACTACTAGGGAGACACTAGAGGAGAATATATGAGTAAAATTGGGATTATAAATTGTAAAGACTATGATTATGAAAAGGTACTCTTAAAGGTCCATGAAGCCTTGGATGGGCTTGATAGCATAAAGAAAATGAAGCCTGGTAGAGTCCTTGTTAAAACTAATCTATTAAAGAAAAATAAGCCTGAAGATGGGGTTACAACTCATCCATATATAGTAGAAGGGGTTGTAAGATTCCTTCAAGAAAAAGGTCATAATGTAGTTATTGGAGATAGTCCGGGAGGACCATTTATTAGCTCTATTTTAAAGGTGATTTATGAATCGTCAGGAATTGCGGATGTTTCTAGGAGAACAGGCTGCGACTTGAATTATGATACGGAATCGATAGATGTTCATTTTGATGAGGCTATGTACCTTAAAAATATGAAACTGGTAAAGGCCTTCACTGAGGTTGATTATGTTGTATCCTGTGGAAAGCTTAAGACACATACAATGATGACCTATACAGGGGCTGTTAAGAATCTATTTGGAGTAATCCCCGGAGTAATAAAGGCAGACTACCATCTTAATTTAAACGATTTAGATCAGTTTGCCAACACCCTTATAGATATATGTGAATATATAAAACCAGTGTTTTCGGTACTTGATGGAATAGAGGCTATGGAGGGAGACGGACCTTCCAGTGGAGATATAAGAAAGCTAGGACTTATACTAGCAGGGGATAACCCTTATGACCTAGATTATGTGGCAACTAAAATAACGGGTTTAGAGGATGCTCCTACCATTATCCAGTCGAAAAAGAGAGGGCTTCTAAGTAAGCCTGAAGGTATAATATATTTTGGAGAAGATATTTCTAGTTTAAAGGTGCCGGCCTTCAAACGCCCTAAGTCTACCCATGTAAATTTTATGTCTGGAAGAGTTCCAAAGTTCGTAGAGGAGTTTATTTTAGATAATATAAGGCCTTATCCTATGATTAATGATGATTTATGCATTTCTTGTGGCATTTGTGCTAAGAACTGTCCTGCAAAGGTTATAGATATGAGCTCTAGTAAGCCTATTATAAACACAAAGGACTGCATCAGATGCTTTTGTTGCCATGAGCTATGCCCTAAAAAAGCAGTGGGAGTAAAGAGACACCCTTTGCATAGGGTTATATTTAGAGACAAAAGATAAGGAATATTGAAAGGAGGCATATTTTGATTAAATTTATACACACAGGGGATATACATTTAGGAACAAAATTTAACGCTGCTTCCTTTGATAAAGAAAAAGCAATAAATAGAAGATTTGAGCTTTGGGCTACCTTCCAGAAAATCATTGAATATGGGATTGATACTAAGGCGGATTTTCTTTTTATTGCAGGGGATCTCTTTGAAGCTAAATATTTCACTTTGGGTGATATGAAGAAGGTTAGGGATATACTAGCCCAGGCAAAGGAAGTAAATATCATAATAGTCGCGGGTAATCATGATTACTTAAGCAAAAACTCCTTATATAAATTGGTGGAGTGGAGTCAAAACGTGACCGTATTCTCCTCGAGTGAAATTTCAGAAAAGACTTTTAGTGATAAAAAAACTACAGTTTATGGACTTAGCTGGGATAGGGCTGAATATAGGGATAGCAATGTATTTGATGAGCCTCTAATTGCAGATAGGTCAAAGAATAATATCCTCTTAATTCATGGAGATATATCATATAAGTCCTCATATTTGCCAATGGATTTAGAAAAGCTTAAAAAGTTAAACATGGATTATATAGCATTGGGGCATATACACAAGCCAAATTTCTTTACTGAGAAAATAGCATATTGTGGGTCTCCTGAGCCCTTGGACTTCGGAGAAGTTGGAGAAAGGGGATTCATAGAGGGGACTATAGATAATGGAATCACAACTACCAAGTTGATCCCCTTTAGTAATAGAAACTTTTATGAGGTAGATATAAATATAGATGGAACCATGGGCTACTTAGAGATTATGAATCTTATAAAGTCCATTGAAACTGGAAACTTAAAATCCGATTTCTACAGAGTTAAGCTCTTTGGCTACCACCATAAAGATGTGAATTTAGAGGATTTAGAGAAAAGCTTAGAAGGGGAGTTCTATCATTTGGAAATTTTGGATAAGACAATCCCTGATTATGATTTGGATTTACTGGAAGAGGAAAATAGAGAAAACATCATAGGACAGTATATTAAGACCATGAGGGGGCTGGATTTAAGCTTAGAAAAGAACAAGGATGCTCTTTATTTTGGTCTGGAAGCACTATTAAAGGATTGGTAGTTAGATGATAATTGAAAAATTAAATCTTATTGGATTTGGCAAATTTAAGAATAAAAGCATAGAGTTTAAGAAGGGCATGAATATTGTTTATGCTGAAAATGAAGGCGGAAAAACTACGATTCATAGATTTATCGATGGGATGTTCTATGGATTTCTTAAACCATATGTAAAATCAACAATCTATCTGCCTGAACATAAGCAGTACGAGCCCTGGCAAGGGTTTAGCTATAGAGGTATTCTTAGTCTAGAAGTAGATGATACTAAGTATAGAATTGAACGTACATTTACTAAAGGCATAGAGGAAACAAAGGTGATTTTAGATCATACAGGAGAGGATATAACTCATAGTATAAATACAGGTGAAAAAGCTAGAATTCTGCAACCTGGTTACCATTTCTTTGGATTTAACAGCTCAATATATGCTAATACAGTATCCATTAGACAATTAGGCGTTTCTACGGAAGATAAGCTAGCTAATGAGGTCAGAGATAAGCTGATGAATATTACCACATCAATGGATGATCAGATATCAATCGAAAAGGCTATTAATGAATTAGATACTAGGATTAAAGATATTGGTACTTCAAAAGCATCATCAAGCCCATATGGCGTAGCTTCCTCTAATTTGATTAAGTTAAAGGAAAAGAGGTTAGATATTTTAAATAAGCATCACCTTTATGATGAGCTTCTCCAAGAAAAGGAAAAGCTTGAGTCAAGGTTAGATGAGCTTTCTAAAAGGTTGGAGGCTTCTAAGTCCCAAGAAAAGGTAGTGGAGTATAAGATAAAAAAGTCTATATATCAAGACGCTCTCAAGGAGACCCAAAACATAGGAGAGCTTCAATCTAAACTCAACAAGTATAAGGAATTTAAAGATTTATCCAATGAGGACTATTCAGAAGCCCAGGAAGTTTCTCATGATATTAACATTATAAATTCTAGAATAGATGATACTAATGCTCAATTAAATAGCTCAATGGAGATTATGCAACAACTCCTCTCTAGAAAGATGACTTTTGATGAAACTAAGGCAAAGGAACTCTTTGATGACTTTTTCGACTATGAGGCCATAAACGAGGAAATCATAAGATTAGAAGGCAATATTAGGGGAAGAAATTTAGAATTAATAATTAGGGATATTGAGGACCTAAAGGCAACTCGTAAAAGATATATTATACTTGGAATAATACTATTTATAATTTATATTTCCTCATCATATATTATTATGGCTAATAAGTCTTTACTCTTAATGATGCAAGGCTTCTGGATTATTTTTGGATTTATAATTAAAAATACGGTAACTCTTAAGAAGAGGATGCTTAATCTTATCTCAAGTCAGCAAGAAATTTCTAAAGATCAGCTTTCCATAGATGAGGAATTAAGAAATATGGAAGCTGCTGCAAAGGAGATTCTAGATAGAAATAACTGTAATGGGAAGGCTGAGCTTAGGGAGAAATATCAAAGAACTCTAGAGAGAAAGTATGGTTATGAAGATGAAATGAAGTCCATAGAGGAATATAAGATTAAAATTAGTACTTTAAATAATAGGATTCAAGAGCTGAGCATAAAAAGACAAGTGATGAAGGATGCAGTTAAGGAAATTTTAATCAAGAATCATTCTGAATCCCTAGAGGAGTTTAAGTTAGGACTCCATTATAAGAATATTTATGAGGATTTATCTATAGAGTATAGAAACAGACAGGAGATTTTAGCTAAGATACTAGGGAATTTTAATATAGAAGAATTAAAAAAAGAAATAGATGAAAAAGTCTACCTGGACATTGAAACTAATATGACCAAAGAGGATTTAGAAACTTCATTAAAAGAGATAAACCAATCTATTTCAGAAGTTGCCTTGGAGAACAAGAAGGTACAAACTCAAATTGATATGTTACATCCTGAGATTTCATCCTTGGTAGATATAGAGGAAGAGATTTTAAGGAATTTAGACCTAATTCGTAAAATGGATGAGAAGCGGGAATCCCTGGAGCTAGCAAAGTCAACTATTAGGAAGCTATCATCAGAGATTCACACTCAATTTGCTCCTCATATAAATGAAAGAGTGGGCAATATTATAAATGAGATTACGGGAGGAAAATATTCTTCAGTAAAGATAGATGATAAGCTTAATATGGGAGTTGTAGATCCTATTACCGGGGAAATAATAAATATAAATTCTTTGAGTGGTGGGACAATAGACCAGCTTTATTTTTCCTTAAGATTTGGTATAATAAATTCTATCACAGATAAAGCCCTACCTTTGATTTTGGATGATTCCTTTATTCAATATGATGATAGTAGACTCAAGAATATAATGAAACTTTTAATAAAGGTATCTAAACAAAGGCAAATCATACTCTTCTCCTGCCAGAAGCGGGAAATCAACATATTAAGGGAGTTGAATGAAGAAGTTAACCTGATTACCTTAAGTTCGCCTTAAGTTGATGTAAAGTTTTAACTTAAAGTACTACATCAACCAATAAAGGCCTTGGTTAACCAAGAATTAATAGTTAATGTTATACATTAAGATGAGGTGTCGAAATGATTTACGGAATTGCTGATCTACACTTTGACCATACGGGACAAAAGCCTATGGATATATTTGGAGAAAAGTGGACTGATCACGAAAATAACATAATTGACAACTGGACTAAGATAGTAAAAAATGAGGATCTAGTCATCATTCCAGGGGACATATCATGGGCACTGAAGCTTGATGATGTCATAGGAGATCTTCAAAAGATAGATATGCTTCCTGGGAAGAAAATCATGCTTAAAGGAAACCACGATTATTGGTGGACTAGCGTATCAAAGCTAGTTTCCCTAAATTTTAAATCCATTTTTTACCTACAAAACAATAGCTATATCCATAACAAAATAGGTGTTGCAGGAAGTAGAGGTTGGATTTCTAAGGATAATGATGACTTCAGTGAAGAGGATGAGAAGGTTTATAAAAGAGAACTT
This sequence comes from uncultured Tissierella sp., assembly GCA_964485455.1. GTDB lineage: Bacteria > Bacillota > Clostridia > Tissierellales > Tissierellaceae > Tissierella_B. Next base: position 31,289 of record CAZAJU010000004.1, on the reverse strand, counting down.
ATGAGGCTTAGAATGTCCCTGGAAAGCTCTAAGAGTGCAGAAGAGATAATATGCATTATGCACTATCCTCCATTTAATAATGATTTAACTCCAAATGAATTTGTTGATATAATGAGGGAATATGGTGTTAAGAAATGTCTATATGGTCATCTACATGCCGATGGACATAAATATGCAGTTGAAGGTAATATTTCTGGCATAGAGTTTCATTGTGTTGCCAGTGATTTTATAGATTTCAAACCCAAATTGATTATCGAGGAGAGATAATATGAAACTTATGGTAATGAAAAATTATGATGAAATTAGTAAAGCTTGTGCTGATATGATTGCTGAGGTTGTAAAAGACTACCCAGAAGCAATATTAGGGCTTGCAACAGGCAGCACTCCTATAGGAACATACAAGGAGCTAATTAGACAACATAAGGAAGAGAATCTTGATTTTTCTAAAGTTAAGTCCTTTAATCTAGATGAGTATGTAGGTTTAGATGGCAACCATCCAAATAGCTATAGATACTTTATGGATCATGAACTTTTCAACCATATAAATATCAGTAAGGATAATACCCAAGTGCCTAATGGAAAGGCTGCAAACTTGGATCAATTCTGCAAAGAATACGATGAAAAAATAGATCAATCAGGCGGTGTGGATATCCAAATACTTGGAATAGGCTCAAATGGACATATTGCTTTTAATGAGCCAAGTAGTGAGCTTTCAGTAGGAACATTTGTAGTAAGCCTTACTGAATCCACTATAGAAGACAATAAGAGATTCTTTGACTCCATAGAAGATGTTCCAAAGAAGGCTATTACCATGGGTATAGGGACTATTATGAAAGCTAAGAAGATAGTTCTTTTAGCAAGTGGAAAGTCCAAGGCAAATGCAATTAAGAGAATTGTTGAAGATGGAAAACTTACTACAGATATACCAGCGTCTCTTCTATTATTACATCCTGATGTAACGTTTATAGTAGATGAAGAAGCATATGGAAAGTAGGTAAAAGGAGGTAATAGGTATCCATGGGGAAAGAGCTAGAAGTTAAGGTGCTGGACATTGATATCGAAGAAATAGAAAAAGCTCTAAATAAACTTGGCGGGAAGCTTATTTCTAAGGAAGTCCAAATCAATACATTAATAGATTCGGATGAAAGACCTATAAAATCATATGTTGATGCATACCTTAGGATAAGGGAAAGCAAGGACCTTTTAAACAACAAAGAAACAACTACATTTACTATGAAGAAAAATATTCAGAATGACAAGTTAAGAGAAAATATAGAGTATAACACAGATATTGAGAGCAAGGACACTATGCTTAAGATATTGAATGAACTTGGCTTTAATAAGGTAAGCGTAGGCCATAAGGAAAGAACTTCTTACGAGCTATTTGGTGCAAGAATAGACTTGGATAGCTGGGATAAAAACACTTATCCCAGTCCCTATATGGAAATAGAGGTTCAAGATGAAGCTGAACTAGAAAAGATCATAGAAGCATTAGAAATACCAAGAGAAAAGGTATCGACCAAGTCCATAGTAGAGCTAAGAAGGATGCTAAACCTAGAGTAACATATACCTCCTATATTGAATAATATGTACTAATTCGATATAAGGGGGTTTTTTAATGTTAAGTGGTATCTTTGGCAAGGATAATAACATCATTCTGATAATTATTGCTTTCCTTTTATTATCAGGTGATGGAGGCTTATTTGGAGGCGGTGGAGGACATAAAGGCCGCGGAGGTCTATTTGATGACAACATAATCATTTGGATAGTGATAATTTTCCTTTTCTTAAACGATGACAAAGATAAGGATAATGACAAAGACCACCACAATAGAAGTATAGAATAAAAACACAGTAGACTCTACTGTGTTTTTTATTCTATAATAGGCTAAAAGGAGGGGATCTTTTGCTAAAGAAAAGCATAATAGAAAATGTACTGAATGCTGCTCTATCTAGAGGTGGGGATTTTGCAGAAGTTTTCATAGAGGATAAAAAAACAGGGAATATAAAACTAGTTGGAGGTCTTATAGAAAACTCAAATTCTGGTAGAGATTATGGAGCTGGAATAAGGATATTGGACAAGTTCAACTGTATTTATGCTTATACCAGTGATCTGTCTGAAGAGAATCTCGTAAAGGTGGCATTAGATGCAGCAACAGCACTAAATACTTATAAAATGGATATGATATTGAACCTGATAAAAAAGGATATTTCAAATAATAATCCAGTGATAAAGAAATTAAGTGAAATACCAAAAAGAGATAAAGTGGATTTATTAAAGAGAGCTTATAATGCTGCTAAGAACTATGACCCTATTATTACCCAGGTAACAATTAGCTTCCTAGAAGAAGACCAACACGTTCTTATAGCTAATTCAGATGGGCTATTGGTTGAAGACAATAGAATGAGAACAAGATTTGCAGTAGCAAGTGTAGCAGCACTAAATGGTGAAATGCAACAAGGCCATTATGCTCCAGGGGCATCAATGGGCTTCGAATTTTACGATAAGGTAAATGTTGAGGATATAGGGATTGAAGCTTCCAGAATAGCCAAGACAATGGTTCATGCTGATTATTGTCCAAGTGGAAATATGCAGGTAATTATAGACAATGGATTTGGTGGAGTCCTATTTCATGAAGCATGCGGACATGCCTTGGAGGCATCATTCGTAGCTAAGGGAACTTCAGCATTCACAGGAAAAATCGGTCAATTGGTAGCATCTCCACTTGTTACAGCCATCGATGATGGAACAATAAAGAATGGTTGGGGAACTACAAATGTAGATGACGAAGGAACTCCTACTCAAAAGAATATATTAATAGAAAATGGAGTGCTTAAATCCTATTTAGTAGATAAGCTTAATGGTAGACGTATGAATATTGGTTCTACGGGCTCATCTAGAAGACAGTCCTATAGATTCGCTCCTACATCAAGAATGAATAACACCTTTATAGATAAAGGAAGCTCTAAATTGGAGGATATGATAGGAAATACCGAAAGTGGCCTTTATGCAAAGAGATTAGGTGGAGGTAGTGTAAATCCTGCAACAGGGGACTTTAACTTTGCAGTTATGGAAGGATATATAGTTGAAAATGGGAAGATTATAAAGCCTGTAAGGGGTGCTACTCTTATAGGAAATGGAACTAAGGTATTAGAGCTTATAGATATGGTTGGAGATAATTTGGAGCTTGGTCAAGGAATGTGTGGCGCTTCAAGTGGTTCAATTCCAGCTAACGTAGGCCAGCCAGCAATTAGGGTTAAATCCATAACAGTAGGCGGAAGAGGGGGAGAAGAATAATGGACTTACAAGCTCTTATCCAAGAAGCTCTAATTAAAGGGAAGGAAAAATTTGATGATTTGGAAGTGTTCTTATTAAAGGGCAAATCAATTGAAATAAAAGTGTTTGCAGGTCAAGTTGATAAATATAGTATTGCTGAGTCTGGGGGTCTTTCTCTAAGGGGTATTAAGAATGGAAAGATGGGCTACTCCTATAGTGAAAAGCTAGACCCGGAATCCATAGATATGCTTATAGAAGAAGCTCTGGAAAATAGTAAATATATAGATATCACTGATGGTGATTTATTATTCGCTGGTTCTACTGAATACCAAGTTTTAGATAACTTCAATGAAGACTTAGCTCAAACCACTATTGAAGAAAAATTGAACTTTGTAAAGGCTATGGAAAAAGAAGCCTTGTCCTTAGATAATAGAATTAAGGCAGTGGAAGGGTGTACCTACAAAGAATATCAACAGTATAGATATATTTTTAACACAAAAGGACTTGGATTATGTGATAAGGTAAATGGCGGATTTGCATATCTTACAGCAGTAGCAAGAGAAGATGATGATACCAAAACAGGATTGGGATATAGAGTCTTTTCAAGTTTAGGTGAAATAAGCCCGTTAGATATAGCTAAGGATGCTGTAGAAGAAGCAGTATCCATGCTTGGAGCAAGCCCTATAAGCACTGGAAATTATCCTGTAGTTATTAAGAATACGACCTTTGCAGATTTGTTAAATGCATTTTCATCAATCTTTTCTGCAGACAACGCACAAAAGGGCTTATCGCTTCTAAAGGATAAGCTAGGGGAGAAAATCGGAGTCGAAAGCCTTACTATATTGGACAATCCTTTTATGAAAAAGGGATTTAGTTCGAAGGCTTTTGATGATGAAGGAACTGCAACATCCCTGAATAAAATAATAGATTGTGGAGTACTAACTTCTCTATTGCATACATGGAAGACTGCAACGAAAGAAGGTAAGGTATCTACTGGAAATGGCTACAGATCATCTTATAAGTCTACCTTGAGCATATCACCAAGCAATTTCTATGTCGAAAATGGAAGTATTTCTTTCCATGATATGATAGGAAAAGTGGGAAAGGGTATGTATATCACTGACCTTCAAGGTCTTCATTCAGGTTTAAATACTGTTTCAGGAGATTTCTCCTTATCTGCTCAAGGGTTTGAAATTGAAAATGGGAAAATCACCAGACCCATCAACCAGATTACCATTGCTGGTAACTTTTTTCAATTATTAAATAGCATAGGTGATATTGCAGATGATTTAAGTTTTAGCTTGCCTGATAGTGGATATTTTGGTTCACCAAGCATATTGGTAAATAGTTTGTCAATTGCAGGAAAGTAAAGCTTAGTATATAGCCTTAATTTCATTCTCACAGTCACAATTATGATTGTATAACATAATATGAATTGAGAAATAAAAATTAAGGAGGATAGCTATGTCTGATGATATGATTTTAAATAATCAAGCTGGCAGAAGAGGCTTATTTGGAGGATGTAATGATATTGATGATTCACTTCTTTTCTTTTTCCTAATCCTAGTTGTGATATTTGCTAATTGTGATTGGGGTAGTGATGGTATAGATGATTCTCTATTATTCTTCTTCCTACTATTGGTCTTAATCTTCACAGGTGACCTATTTTAGATGAAAAATCCCGTATAAACGGGATTTTTTCATTCAAGCTCTTTCCAAGCTGCAGTAGAATTCATCAAATTGATATATTATCCACAAATAAGGTTGATTAATTCTAAACTAAGTAATACAATAATGTTAAGAGATTCCATCTATAGATATAATGACAACGATTTCCAGTGTAATCGATGTGGGTATCTCGAAAAAACTAAGCGAATAAAACGCATAATACTAAAAAGGAGTTGGTAAAGTGGGTTGCTGTGGAGCAAAGGATTTGAAATCAAAATTCGTAGATGCTGATGTTGATTTGTCATTGCTTGATGATGTACTAAAAAAGTACAAGGGTATTAAAGGCAGTTTGATTACTATTCTACAATATGCTCAAGAGATTTACGGTTACTTGCCATTGTCTGTATTAGAGCACATTTCTAACGAAACTGGAATCCATAGTTCTCAAATCTATGGAGTTGCAACTTTTTACACTCAATTTAGGTTAAATCCAATAGGAAAAAATTTAATATTTTTATGCAAAGGAACTGCATGTCATGTAAATGGAGCAGATAAAATCGAAGAAGCTATCATAGAGGAATTAAATATTCATGATGGCGAGACAACTTTGGACAACCTATTTACTTTAAATAATGTGGCTTGTTTAGGTTGTTGTAGTTTGTCTCCAGTTATGATGATTAATGGAGAAACATATGGAAGCCTTACACCTCAGAAAACGAAGAAGATTTTGAAGGAAATTAAAGCTAAATCTTTGGAAGAGAAGGAGGTGACAGTATGAAAGTAGTAGTAGGACTTGGAAGCTGTGGAATAGCAGCAGGCGCTAGTAAAGTATACAATGAGTTGAAAAAGGAAATTGAAAATAGAAAATTAGATATAGATTTAAAGATCACTGGATGCGTTGGAATGTGTCACTTAGAGCCAATAGTGGATATTTATGATGATGAGGGAAATCTAGATAGGTATGTTAGGGTTTCAAGCGAAAAAGCTATCAACTTGTTAGATAATGCTTTGAGAAAAGAATTAGATGAAATAAAGATATCCGATGTAGATAAAAATATAGAGTCCAAACAGGTTAGAATTGCTATAGAAAACTGTGGATATATTAACCCGGAAGATATAAATGAATACATAGTCAAGGGGGGTTATGAAGGCCTTAGGAAGGCTTTATTAACAATGACCCAAATGGATGTAATTGAAGAAGTAAAGATTGCAGGTTTAAGAGGAAGAGGTGGAGCAGGCTTCCCTACTTGGTTTAAATGGAATGCTGCCTATAAGGAAAGTGCAACTCCAAAATATATGGTATGTAATGCAGACGAAGGAGACCCAGGTGCATTTATGGATAGAAGTGTACTTGAGGGAGATCCTCATAGAATACTAGAAGGAATGGCAATAGGTGGATACGCAATGGGGGCTAATGAAGGTATTATCTATGTTAGAGCTGAATATCCCCTAGCAATAAAAAGACTTGAGATTGCTATAAAGCAAGCTCATGAAGCAGGTTACCTAGGAAAGAACATCATGGATTCAGGCTTCGATTTTGATATAAGAATAAAGGCTGGGGCTGGAGCCTTCGTTTGTGGTGAAGAAACGGCACTTATAGCATCCTTAGAGGGTGAGAGAGGAATGCCAAGACTTAAACCACCTTTCCCAGCACAAAAGGGATTTTGGAATAAGCCTACAAATATAAATAACGTTGAGACCTTTGCCAATGTTCCATGGATATTTAGACATGGTGGTGCTGAATATGCGAAATATGGTTCAGAAAAGTCCAAGGGAACAAAGGTATTTGCTCTTACAGGAAAGATTAAGAAAGGTGGACTTGTAGAAGTTCCTATGGGAATTCCACTAAGGGAGATTATCTACGATATAGGTGGTGGAATATTAAACAACAAAAAATTTAAGGCAGTACAAATGGGAGGACCTTCAGGTGGATGTATTCCTGCTGAACTTATAGATACTCCTATAGATTATGAGTCTGTTTCAAAGGTTGGAGCTATAATGGGCTCAGGTGGTATGGTAGTTATAGATGAAACCGCATGTATGGTTGAGATGGCGAAATTCTTCCTATCCTTTACTAGAAAGGAATCCTGCGGCAAGTGCATTCACTGCAGAATTGGAACCAAGAGAATGCTTGAGATTCTTGAAAGAATAACGGAAGGCAAGGGTAAAGAAGGAGATATCGAAAAACTTGAAAATTTAGCTCGTGAGGTACAGGCTGGTTCCCTTTGCCAATTAGGAATAACTGCACCAAATCCTGTTCTTAGTATGATTAAGAACTTTAGAAGCGAATATGAAGCTCATATCAGGGACAAGAAATGTCCAGCTCACGTTTGTAAGAGTTTGATTAAATATGATATTACAGACAATTGTACTGGCTGTACAATTTGTTCAAGAAATTGTCCAACTCAAGCTATCACAGGTACATTAAAGGGCAAGCATACTATTAATCAGGAACTCTGCATTCAGTGTGGTAAGTGTCATGAGGTTTGTAGATTTGACGCAGTAAATATTGATTAGGAGGTAGGGATATGACTGTAATTCATTTAAATATCAATGGAAAAGAAGTACAGGGAACAGCAGGTCAGACAATATTGGATATAGCCAGAGCAAACGGAATTGAAATCCCTACTATGTGTTTTGATGAGCGTATAGAAATATACGGTTCCTGTGGACTTTGCGTTTGTGAGGTAGAAGGAGTACCTAAGCTTTTAAGAAGCTGTGCTACGGTTGCCAGTGATGGAATGGTAGTAAATACAGAAACTCCAAAGGTAAGAAGCTCAAGAAAGACTGCATTAGAGTTATTGTTGTCAGACCATACGGGAGACTGTCATGCACCATGTAAAAGAGCATGCCCGGGAGCCACTGATTGTCAAGGCTATGTAGGACTAATTGCCAATGGTGAGTTTAAGGAAGCCTTAAAGCTAATAAAGGAACAATTGCCTCTTCCAGCATGTATAGGTAGAGTATGTCCTCATCCTTGTGAGGATGCTTGTAGAAGACAATTGGTTGAAGAGCCAATATCCATAGCTTATTTAAAAAGCTTTGTAGCTGATTTTGATTTAAGAGATAAGGAAATTTTCATGCCTGAAATAGCTAAGCTTACAGGTAAAAAGATAGGAATCATAGGAGGGGGTCCTGGCGGACTATCAGCAGCCTATTTCCTATTGGCAGCAGGACATGAAGTTACAATTTATGATATGATGCCTCAAATGGGAGGAATGCTTAGATACGGTATTCCTGAGTACCGTTTGCCAGGTTCAGTAATAGATGAAGAAATTGCTATCATTCAAAAGATGGGAGCAAAGATGATAAACAACATCAAAATTGGAAGGGATTTAGACCTAGAATATGTAAGAAGAAGCTTTGATGCAGTATATATTTCCATTGGGGCATGGAAGAGTTCTTCCTTGAGAGTAAAGGGCGAAGAACTTCCAGGAGTAATAGGCGGTATTGACTTCTTAAGAAATGCTTCATTAAATGTGCCTATGGATATTGGAGAGAAGGTGGCAGTAGTAGGCGGTGGAAACACAGCAATGGATGCCTGTAGAACTGCTGTTAGACTAGGTGCCAAGAAAGTATATCTATTATATAGAAGAACTGAATCTGAAATGCCAGCTGAAGAGATTGAAATCGTGGAAGCAAGGGAGGAAGGAGTAGAATTCAAATTCCTAGTGGCTCCTGATGAGATTATTGCAGAAGGTGGCAAAGTAGCTAAGATTAGACTACAGAAGATGGAATTAGGACAAGAGGATGCTAGCGGTAGAAGAAGCCCTGTTCCTATAGAAGGTGAATTCGAAACTCTTGATGTGGACCTAATTATAGGTGCAATTGGTCAGCAATCCAGCCTTGAAGGATTTGAAGAAATTGAGAAGACTAAGAAGGGTACTATAGCTGCTGATGAAAGTACTTTTGCTACAAATATTCCAGGTGTATTTGCTGGTGGAGATGTTATAAATCAAGGGGCTAATATTGCAATTAAGGCAATTGGAGATGCTAAGAAAGCATCAGACATAATAAACTCTTATTTAGAAGGCCAGATAATTCCATATGAGGCGCCATATGTTGTAATAAGAGACCATATATTCACTGAAGAGCATTTCTTGGATAGGGACAAGGCGTATAGGTCAAGCATGCCACATCTTTCAGCTAATGAAAGAAAATATAGCTTTGAAGAGGTAAATCTAGGATTTACAGCAGAACAAGCAATACAAGATGCGAAAAGATGTCTGGAATGTGGATGTCACGACGTATTTGAATGTAAATTATATAAATATGCAAATGAATATGATGTTGAGCCTGAAGTATATGAAGGGGAAGTACACTTTAGAGAAGAAGACGACAACCATCCATTTATAGTCAGAAATGCAGACAAGTGTATACTTTGTGGACTTTGTGTTAGGGTTTGTGATCAGGTAATGGATAATGGAGCATTGGGCCTTGTTAATAGAGGCTTTGACACTATAGTGAAACCAGCTCTAAATTTACCATTACAAGAGACTTCCTGTATATCCTGTGGTCAGTGCGTAAGTGTTTGTCCTGTTGGAGCTATTCAGGAAAGACTTCAAATTCAAAAATCTGTACCTGTGGAAGCAAAAGAGACTAAGACAGTTTGTTCCTTCTGCTCAGTAGGATGTAATATAAACCTTAATACTAAAGGAAATATGCTTTATAAGGCCCTTCCAGATAAGGGAAGTATAATTGATAATGGGCTTCTATGTGTAAAGGGTAAATTTGGATATGATCAAGCTCATAAAGCTACAAGACTTACTAAACCACTTGTTAGAAAAAATGGTGAGCTAGTTGAAGTTGAGTGGGAAGAGGGCTTAAGATTAGCTGCTAAGAAGCTTCAAAGTCTTAAGATGCAATATGGTGCAGATTCTGTTGGATTATCAATTTCAGACAGATATACCAATGAGGAAATTTATCTAGCAAAGAAATTTGCTAAGGACTTCTTAAACACCAACTACATCACATCCTTTAATAGAAACTACGGAGGTATTAAAGACGTATTGGGATATGATGCATCAACTAATACTTTTGACGAATTGAAGCTATCAGAATATATCATCCTAGTAGGGTCAGATGTGATGAAGGACCATACCATAGTTGCCCTAAAGATAAAAGAAGCAGTTAAGAATGGTTCCAAATTAGTAGTCCTAAATGACTTTAACAGTCAAGTGGACAATTGGGCATCTAAGGTTATAAAACCAGAAAACAATTTAACCATTCTTAAGGAAATTTTAAAGGCTGTCATAGATTTAGGCATCGCTCCAAAGAATGCAAGTGGTTTTGAAGAGCTAAAAGAAAGCTTAAAGGTTATAGTACCAGGTGCTGAGGCCAAGGAAATCGCTGCTGATTATACTAAGGCTAAGAAAGCCATGATAGTATTTGATCAAAACTATTTAACTAGTGAAGCTGCAAAACTTGTGGCTGATATAGCAGTAGTATCAGGTCAAATAGGAAAGCCTAGACGTGGTATAATCCAGCTTAAACCAAAGAACAATAGCCAGGGATTAGGGGATATGGGAATAGACACACCTAGTAAGGATGTTGTTGAAGCAATTGAAAACAAGAAAATTAAAGGTATGTTTATCATAGGTGAAGATATATCTAATGTTGACCTTAATAAGCTAGAGTTCTTAGTGGTACAGGATCTATACTTGACTCCTACGGCTAAATTGGCTGATGTAGTACTTCCTGCAGTAAGTTATGCTGAATCATCAGGAACTTTTACCAGTGCTGAAAGAAGAATTCAAAGAACTAATGCAGCAATCCCTGCATTAAGTGGATATAAGAACTGGGAAGTAATAAACGAGATGATGTTTATCCTTGGAATGACAGATAACTACAGAAGCGTAGATCAACTGACAGAAGAATTATCTAAGGATATTAAGGAGTATAAAGGTCTTTATAAAGCGGAAGAAGCAGGAATATGGCCAATGGGTGGATCAGATGTGCTTTATGAAAATGGATTTAACTTCGATGATGGCAAGGCAAGATTGGCAGTAGTTGAATTTGGAAAGATGTTCCAGGGAATATCCCCAACTGATTTTGTAGAGAAGGAATTTGAAGAGATAGTAGCTACTATATAGAACAAAATAGCTGGAACCTATGGTTTCAGCTATTTTTATTTAATAGGAATAAGAAGGCACTCTTAGTCCTTAAATGATTAAAAGATGATAATAATTTTGAAAATCACTGAACTAGGGATATAATAAATATAGGGGGTGGTTTCTATGCTAAAGCTAAATAATATATCAAAATCCTATAACAAAGGCTCCATTAAGGCTGTAGACAATTTAGACCTAGAAATTAAGTCTGGAGAAATCTTTGGTTTTTTAGGTCCAAACGGAGCAGGTAAGACAACCACGATAAAAATGATAGTAGGCCTTTTGAAGCCTGATGAAGGGAAAATTATTCTAGATGGAGTAGATGTCTGGGAAAATAGCCTAAAGGCTAAATCCATCATAAGCTATGTGCCGGATAATCCAGAAATATACGATAGATTAAATGGCATAGAATATTTAAACTTTATAGGGGATATGTATGGTATTTCAAAAGAAGAGCGGAAATCTAAAATAGAATATTATTCTAAACTGTTCAACATAGAGGATGCCTTAGGGGATATAATAAGCAGCTTTTCCCATGGTATGAAACAGAAACTAGTACTTACAGCTGCATTATTAAACAATCCTAATTTGTTTATTTTAGATGAGCCTATGGTAGGCCTAGATCCAAAATCCTCCTTTAACTTGAAGGAAATCATGAGGAAGATGTGTGATGAAGGAAAGACCGTATTCTTTTCAACCCATGTAATGGAAGTAGCTGAAAAACTATGTGATAGAATAGCTATTATAAATAAGGGTAAAATCATTGCCCATGGCACCATGGAGGAATTAAGAAATCATGCAAGGGAAAAAGAAAGCCTTGAGAATATTTTCCTGGAGCTGACTGATAATGAATAAGCTGATTTCATTGATTAGAACTGATTTGAACATTACTTTTGGGCTTTCCTCTATAGTTCATAGTTTCCGAACTAAAAAAAATAGATGGCAGATTATAATTTTAGGTTTAGCTATGCTATCCCTGGTACCAACATATTTTATGTTGATAAAGGGTTTATGGTCCTTCTATGATGCTTTTAGTCAAATCGGACAGAGATCATACTTTTTATTAATGGGGTTTTTAGGCTCTCAATTGATGGTATTTTTCTTTGGATTGTTGTATGTAATGAGTAAATACTACTTTTCAAATGATTTAAATCAACTGGTGCCATTACCTATAAAGCCATCACATATTTTAACATCTAAATTTATCACTATAATGGTCAGTGAATATTTGACTTCATTGCCAATATTCTTACCCTTTGTTATTATTTATGGTATTAAGACAAGAGCAGAGGTTGTTTATTGGGTCTATTCTCTACTATCTGTAGTATTTCTACCTGTTATCCCCCTTGTGCTTTCATCTCTAGCTATTATGATCATGATGAAATACACCAATATCAAGGGTAAGAGGGACCAATTAAGAATCCTGGCAGCTGGAGGATTTATTGTTTTAATTATCTGGATCCAGCTAAAAATTCAGACCATGGCTCAAAATTCCATAGCTCAAGGAGAGGACTTCTTATTTAATTTAGCAAGGGATGCAAATCTTTTGGTGAATAAATTAGGCGTTGTATTTCCGCCAAGTATGTGGGGGACCCTAGCTTTATCAAATTACAATAAGCTTATGGGATCTATCAATATTCTATTATACTCCTTGGTAAGTATTGTATCCTTTATTCTTATGATTTTACTATCGGAAAAACTGTTCTTTGACGGGTTAATAGGAAATATAGAGGTTTCCGCATCCAAGGGAAGAGGTAAAAAACAGGATTTTGAAAAACACATGGTTTCTACAAAGCCATATATTGCCATAGCTAAAAAGGAAATAAAGATGCTCTTTAAAACTCCAATTTATCTTATGAATTCAGTAGGAGGAGTAGTTATAGTACCTATTATTTTAGTTATGTCTATTCTGGCTGGAGATGCATCTATGGAGCCAGTTATGAAAATCATATCTAAAAATATGGATTTGGTAGTTTTAGGAAGCATTGGTTTGATTGGAATACTAGGCATCCTAAATTCAGTAGGTGCAACGACTTTCTCAAGAGAAGGCAGTAACTTTTGGATAATGAGAACTCTTCCTATAAAGGCAGAAGCTCAGATTATTGGTAGACTACTATCCTCTCTTTTTATTCAATTTATTGGGATAATAGTCATGGTAGTGAGTTTGTTCTTTATTATAAGGCTGGATATTTTAAGTGTGATTTTAATTGCATTTATGGGTTTATTGGCTAGTATACCGATGACTTTGATTGGCATGATTATAGATATATTAAGACCTATGCTTACTTGGACCAATCCTCAACAAGCTATGAAGCAAAACTTTAATGTTTTAATAAGTATGGGTCTAGGGGCTATTTATGGTGGAGCCTTGTTTTTTCTGGTAAAGTTTATGTTAGATAAGGTAGATATATTTATAATATATTTAGTTCTAATTCTGGTTTTGACTATCTCATCTATTATTTTCGTCAAACTTTTAAAAGCTTTAATAACAAGGCAATTTAGGGAGATAGAGTAGGAAAAGATTGATAAATGATAAGTTTAAAGGCGAGGATTTTTTCCTCGCCCATTTAATTCGAAACTATATTAACTTTGAGTAATATTCAACCACTAGCTGGTCTTCTATTTCAATTGGAACTTCATTTCTTTCAGGCACCTTAATAAATCTTCCTGAAAAATCATCCTCATCCTTTTCAATATAAGGGAGGGTGTTTAGACTTGCATTTTGAAAGTTTTCTTTAAACATTTCAATTTCTCTTGATTTCGCTTTAAGAGCAATTGTATCTCCTACATTACATAGGTATGAAGGGATATCTACCTTCTTGCCATTTACTAAAAAATGACCATGTACTACCATTTGTCTAGCCTGTCTTATAGATGAAGCAAATCCCATTCTATATACAAGATTATCAAGCCTTGATTCCAGTATTTTTATAAGGGCATGACCAGTTTGATCTCGGGATTTTTTAGCCATTCTTACATAGCCTACAAATTGCTTTTCCATTACTCCATAGTATGCTCTTAGTCTTTGCTTTTCCAGTAATTGCTGTCCATAGTCAGAAAGCTTTTTGTCTCCTCTACTTGTTCCTTTTGCTGCTCTGTCCATTGCCTTTGGGTGACCAATTACATTTAGTCCTAATCTCCTAGCTAATTTAAATCTAGGTCCCATCATTTTAGCCATTATATATCATCTCCGTATAATATTTGCCGCGGTGATTTTAAAAGCCAAGGATAGTATAGCAAATTACTAGGAATTTGTAAATATATAATTGATAATTGTTATCAAGTCTAATTAATGCTGAATTTAAGGTAGAAATCAGTGGTTTCTATTTCATAAAGCGGATTTAAATGCTATATTATATGGAGAGAGGAGGTTTTTAGATGAAGGTTTTTATTAGTGCAGATATAGAAGGGGTTACAGGTTGTACTTCTTGGGATGAAACAGAAAAAGGCAAGGATCTTTACGAAAGCTTTGCAAAGCAAATGACTCTAGAGGTAAAGGCTGCATGTGTAGGTATCAATGAAGCAGAGGAATCCGAGATTACAATTAAGGATGCTCATGATAGCGGTAGAAATATCGACCATAATCTATTACCTAAGAATACAAAACTTATAAGAGGCTGGGATGGAGGCCTTTATTCCATGGTACAAGAGCTGGATAATACCTATGATTGTCTTATGTTTATTGGATATCATTCAGCAGCTGGCAGGGATACTAATCCCTTATCTCATAGCATGAATTTAAGTTTAGATTATATTAAAATCAACGATAAAATAGCAAGTGAATTTACTATTCACTCCTATATTGCGGCTAGCTTAGGAGTTCCGGTGGTCTTATTAACTGGAGATAAGGGGCTTTGCAAAGATGCCCTTGACTTAAATGAGAACATATCTACCGTAGCAGTCAAGGAAGGTATAGGTAATTCTACTATTAATATCCACCCATCTCTCTCCTTGGACTTAATAAAAGAGGCTGCAAAAGATGCTTTAAAAAAGGATTTATCTAAGTGTTTAATTGACCTTCCTAATGATTTTAATGTGGAGATAAAGTATAGAAATCATAAAGATGCCTATAGAGCATCCCATTATCCAGGAGTAGAGAAGTTGGATTCCAATAGGATTATTTATAAGGCTATGGATTATATGGATGTTCTTAGAATGATGAGTTTTACATTATAAAATTACAAGATAATTATTGAAAAGGACTGCCTATGGAAATCAGAGAATTAGATGACAAGAATATATTAAAAAAGATACTAAGCATGATAATGCCCATAACGGCAGAGAATATATTGCAAATGATGGCAGGGATTGTTTCCATGGCCATGGTAGGAAGGATTAGTCCATTAGCTGTTGGAGCTATTGGACTAGGAAATATTTTATTTCGAATTATTTGGGCAGTTTTTAAAGGTATATCCACTGGAGCTACGGTATTTGTAGCACAGAGTTATGGGGCAGGAAATCATAAGAAATTAATAAGCATATCCGAGCAAGGCTTTATTCTAGCATTAATTTCCTCAATTATACTTCAGCAGTTACTATACTGGAATGCAGAAGGTCTAATAGGGATATTCAATCCGTCCTCAGACCTATTTGCAGATGGGGTTATGTATTCTAGGATTATTTCCTGGAGTCTCCCATTTGCAGCCATAATTCTTTTGGTATCAGGTATACTTCAGGGTATGGGTAATGCCAGAGTACCAATGCTTATAATAGGTATATTAAACTTAGTAAATATAGTGTTTTGCTACCTGTTGATATTTGGGAAACTAGGTTTTCCAAATCTAGGTCTGAAAGGTGCAGCAATAGCTTATAATATATCTTATCTTGTAGCAGCGTTAGTAGGTCTCTATATCCTATTTAGCAAAAGTGGTACTTTTAAAAAATTAGGTGTAAAGTTTAGTTTAAGTTTTAATAGATTAGAAGCATCAGAGTTAATAAAATTTGGGCTTCCTTCAGCACTGGAGACTAGCTTTTGGCAACTTTCGTCAATAATCATAACTAGGGCAATACTTACTTATGGGGAGACTGCATATGCAGCTTATCAGTTAGGTCTTCAAGCAGAAGCAATATCTTATATGCCTGCTATAGGCTTTAGTGTTGCTGCATCTTCCTTTGTAGGTCAGGCAACAGGAGCGAGAGATATGGAGCTAGGTAAAAAATATTTAAAGCAACTAATTAGATTAACTATAATAATTACAACATTTGCGAGTTTTGCCTTGATTTTCTTTCCAAAAGTAATAATGAGGATATTAACTAATGATGTAGATGTAATTTCAATAGGTGCTACATACCTATTTGTAACGGGTTTAGTACAAATTCCTCAGAATTTAAGCAACTTATTTAATGGGTCCTTAAGAGGCGCAGGATTTTCAAAGGCCCCTATGGTCAATGTAGCAATAGGAATATGGATGATTAGAATACCATTAGTATTGATTTTTACCCATTTCCTAAATTTGGATATTCATTTCATTTGGATAAGTATGGGTATCGATTTAATAGTTAGGTTTTTCTTATCATATTTCACCCTTAAGAAAAAGGATATCTTTTCCAATACAAATCCAATTATTTAGCCTATAATACAAGCATTTAAGTAATTATATTCAATATGAAAATTATCATAAAAAATATTTAAGAATACCTTGCAATTTGGAACATATCCTAGTATAATTGTATACATTAAGAATAAAGTAATTGCTGTGAATTGGTAAAGTACATTATGTAAGGTATTAAAGAGAGGATTCCAATGGTGGGAGGAATCTATGCCGATATATTGGAAGTGCACCAAGGAGCTTTTGGTCGAAAATGGAGTAGACTAAAACGGAAGTCCACGTTATAGGACTAGAGTATGAAAGTACTTGAATTGAGTTGGGATAATATCCTAAACAGAGTGGAACCGCGAAACATACCTTTTGCCTCTGTATATTTTTATATACTGAAGCAGAAGGTTTTTTTATGAACTAACCCAATTTACGGTGATTTTCTGTAAATTGATGGTAGGTCAAATGCAACGAACACCAAATCTATAGGAGCAGAGCGAGTAAATAGATTTGAGTTGTGAGACTGCTTATGACCTAACCCAATTTACAGTGGTTTTCGTAAATTGATGGTAGGTCAAACGCAACAAATTAGTGGATAATACTGCGAATATAAACTTAGGAGGTAAATTATGTTATTTAACAATATTTCAGAGACTATTGGACGCACACCTATGATAAAAATCAATCACCTAGAAGAGGACATGGCAGACATCTATGTTAAGCTTGAAAGCTTTAACCCAGGAGGAAGTGTAAAAGACAGACCAGCCTTATATATGATAAAGGATGCTGAAGAAAAAGGAATATTAAAACCTGGGGATACAATAATTGAGGCAACAAGTGGCAATATGGGTATAGCATTAGCTATGATTGGAGTAGCAAGGGGATACAAGGTCAAAATAGTAATGCCAGACACAATGAGCGTAGAGAGAAGACGGATTATTGCTGCATACGGAGCTGACCTAGTTTTAACGGATGGTAAGATGGGCATGAAGGGTTCAGTTGCTTTGGCTGAAGAACTTGCTAAGGAACATGGATATTTTCTAACAAGACAATTTTCAAATGAGGCAAATGTCAAATCTCATTTAGAAACTACTGGAAAAGAGATATTAGAGGATATGAATGGAGAAGTTGATGCATTTGTTGCAGGAGTAGGAACTGGTGGAACTATAAGTGGTATAGGTAAGGTTCTTAAGGGTGAAAATAAAGATGTCTTAATCGTAGCAGTACAACCTGAAAAATCTCCTGTATTAACGGGGGGAGCACCTTCAGGACATGGAATTCAGGGAATAGGGGCAAATTTTATTCCTGATAATTTTGACAAAGAAGTTGTAGATGAGATTATCAGCATGGATGAAGAAACTGCTTATGCTACAGCTAGAGAATTAGGTAAAAATGAAGGCATCTTTGCTGGAATGTCCTCTGGTGGAAATTTTGCAGCAGCAAAAGCCATTGCCAAGAGACTTGGAAAAGGAAAAAAGGTTGTAACGTTATTACCTGATACAGGGGAAAGATATTTATCTACCGTGCTATTTGCACAAGAATAGGAGTGATATCATGATTAAATATATTATTCAACAAGGAAAAGTTATTTTGGAAAAGGATCCTGCAGCTAAAAATTTAATAGAAGCAATATTTACTTCTCCAGGTTTAAAAGCAATGGTCTATCATAAAATTACACACAAATTATATAAAAAGAACAGGTTGTTTTTGGCTAGACTCATATCCCAAAGAGCCAGAAGAGTTACAGGAATAGAAATCCACCCTGGAGCAACTTTAGGTGAGGGCATATTAATTGACCATGGCATGGGCATAGTTATTGGAGAAACAGCTGAAGTTGGGAACAATGTTACCCTTTTCCATGGTGTAACATTAGGAGGAGTCGGCGGAGATAAAGGAGCTAAAAGACATCCAACAGTAGAAGATGATGTTATAATAGGCTCAGGGGCAAAAATCTTAGGAAATATCACTATAGGTAAAGGTGCAAAGGTTGGTGCAAATGCTGTAGTACTTCATGATGTGCCTCCATATACTACTGCTGTTGGAGTACCTGCAAGAATAATATATAAGAAAACAAAAGAAAATATATATGCAATTTAATCATATTGAAAAACAGGCTTCCACTAGCATAAAATAAATGCTAGTAGAAGCCTGTTTCTACTCAAGGGGGAATCTGATTAAAAATTCAGTTCCCTTCCCATACTGACTTTTTACATCAATAGAACCCTTATGGGCTTCTACAAGAGATTTAACAATGGATAATCCAAGACCTGTACCTCCGGTGGACTTGTTTCTCGAGGTATCCACCCTGTAGAATCTATCGAAAATATTTTCTAGATCTTCTTCTTTTATTCCAATTCCATTATCACTTATCTTAAGAATTAAATTCTTGTTCAGCTTACTTAGTGTTACTATAACTTCTCCATCTTCATTTAAATACCTAAGGGAATTAGATAATAAATTATGGACGATTTGATTAAATTTTTCTTTATCCATAATTACTTTGATGTTTTTTTCTATATTTACTTGGAGTAGATAATTTTCCTTACTAAAGGATGGTTCAAAGCTCACTATAATATTCTCTAGTTCTTGGGAAATATCAAAGCTGGTCTTATTTATTATAGGGTTGTACTCCTCTTGGGTAAATGAATTTTTCAAATCATCAACTAACTTAGTTAACCTAAGTACTTCATCGTTTAGTATATCTAAATGTTCCTTACTTGGTTCCCAAACACCATCTGAAATAGCCTCTAGATGAGTCTTTAATGTGGTTAAAGGAGTTCTTAGTTCATGGGATATATCGGATGCATATCTTTTTCTAATGCTATCCTGTTTTGATAGGGTGTCTCCCAAATAATTAATGGATTCCTTAAGCTGAGCGATTTCAGCTGTATTGCTAACAATATTTGATCTTGCCGCTAAATTACCACTTCTCAAATTATTTGCCGTTTCTGTAATATTTACAATCGGTTTGGTAAGTTGTCTAGAAATTAGTACGCTGACTATTAAACCCATAAGTATAGCAAATACTCCAGAGGCAAATAATGATTTTTTTAGAGTACCCATAAATAATATAGAGCTATCAGTTATATATGAATTGTCTAAATATCCAATGATTAATGTACCTATTGCTGTACCATCCTTTTGTAGTTCATAAACTTTTTCTATATAATTGCCCTCGGGGATTCTATTCATCATATAAAATCCTGGCCTATTCATAGCCCCCATACCCATACCGGATTCTAAGGAATCATATATTATGTTGTTATCAATATCCTTGATGGTTATATCTATCCCTTCCCTTATTGAGTAATGCATTAAAGACATCTTATTTAAGCCAAGTGGATTATTGGAGTAGATATCATTGATTTCTTTATAAATTGTATCGAATTTATTGCTTTGCTCCCTTGCAAGATATTTTTCAAAGGTATTATTTATCATACTTCCTGAAGCCATGGATATAATCAATATGGAAATTAGGATGGAAAAAACAAAGCTAATTATTAATTTTTTTGAAAGTGTCATATTCTACCTCCTAATACCTCATTATATCGATATTTAAAATATTTACTATGAATTTTTCTCCATAATTCCTCCATAATCTTTGCTTATAATTAAATCAAAAGAAAGGAGAGAGTAAGATGAAAAAAATAATCATTGCATTAACCCTTATTTTAGCCTTAAGTGCAGGCACTATGTTCGTCTTTGCTGAATCAACCGTTGATGAAGAAGCATTAGGCTGGTTCAAGGAGAGAATAGAATACAAGAGAGAAGCATTAAAGGAAGCTCTTGATGAAAAAGAAATCACTCAAGAGGAATACAATACTTGGAATGAGCATTTTAACTATATGGAAGAATTCCATGAAGAAAATGGCTTTGGTCCAGGTGGATATGGATTCGGTGGTTGTCATGGTAGAAGAGCCAATGGCTCAATAGGCTTTGGCTGGAACTAATTAAGTTTTAGCTGATATCCAACACCATATACGGTAACTATATAGACAGGAGTTTTGGGGTTGTCCTCAAGCTTCTGTCTTATATTTTTTATATGACTATCTATAGTCCTATCATATCCTTCATAGTCATAGCCAAAAGCTGCTTCTATAAGCTGTTCTCTACTTAGTACTATTTCAGGATGATTAAAAAAAGCTGAAAGCACTTTAAATTCATGGGGAGTTAGGTCAACATGTTCTCCATCTTTTCTTACCATCATTCTATCGAATTCAACTATTATTCTGCCATCTCCTGTGGATATTGTCTTACCAGGACTTGCATGTTCTTCCCTATAACTTCTTCTTAAAAGGGCTTTTACCCGACTCATAAGCTCCCTTGGGCTAAATGGCTTTGTTATATAATCATCGGCACCAATGTCTAAGCCTTCAATCTTATCATTCTCTTCAGACTTAGCTGTAAGGATTATTGTTGGAACATCTGAAACAGTTCTGATCCTTTTACAAACCTCAATTCCTGAAATTTTTGGAAGCATTAAGTCCAAAATAATTAGATGAATTTCCTCCCTTTTAAATATATCTAAAGCCAACTCTCCATCCATGGCTTCATAGACATTAAAATCTTCCTTTAGTAGGTATGCTTTAATTACATCTAATATATTTTTTTCATCTTCAACTATAAGAATGCTCTTTTTCATTTTTCTCACCTACAATAATATACCCATTTAATAAATATCATATCAATTTGTAATAACTTTGAAAATTTATGGCAACACTTAATATAGTCATACAAAAATGGGGGTTGCTAATGATTTCAAAAATTATTCAAGATAATAAAAATCAAATAAGAGACCTCTTTGGAAATTCTTCTGATTTGGTCTTTCATCAGTTTGAAACCTTGTCAGAAGCTAATGCTATGGTTGTATATATAAATGGCCTTGTGGATAAAAAAGCCTTGAATGATAGCATAATTAGGCCATTACTGGAAGACCTTATTTCCCCTCTTGATGTTAAGTCTACTATTTACATAACGGAGATAAAAGAGACTAAAGAACTAAAAGAGGCCGTTGATTCCATAATCGATGGTAATGTACTCCTATTTTTTGAGGAATTTGACTTTGCTTTTATTATGAACATTTCTAGTTATGAGAAAAGAAGCATACAAGAATCCAGTTCAGAACAGGTAATTAGGGGCCCTAAGGAATCATTTATTGAAGACCTTAATGTCAACAGAACCCTTATTAGAAGAAAGATCAGAAATAAGAATCTTATATTTGAGGATTATATATTTGGAAGACAGACCAATACCAGGGTTTCCATCTGCTATATAAAAGGCATAGTTAATGATGAGATATTGGCTGAGTTAAAGGCCAGACTAAATACTATAGATATAGATGGGGTAATTGATAGCCACTATATTGAAGAGTATATAGAGGATGCTCCAAGAAGCCCCGTTGCAACAATCTATGATACTGAGAGACCTGATATAGTAGTAGGTAAGCTCTTAGAGGGAAGAATAGCAATTATTTGTGATGGTTCACCAAGTGTATTAACCCTGCCTAGAATATTAATAGAGGATTTTATGAACTCTGAAGATTATTACCTAAGGCCACATTTTGCTACTTATTTAAGAGTTATGCGATTAGCTGCCTTCTTCACTAGCATGCTTTTAATAGGAACCTATATAGCAATAGCCACATTTCATCAAGAGATGATTCCAACAAAGTTACTGATTTCCATAGCATCCCAAAGGAAGGGAGTTCCTTTGCCTGCCTTCTTAGAAGGATTAGTAATGATCATATTCTTTGAATTTCTAAAGGAAGCCGGTTTAAGACTGCCCAAACCCATAAACACTGCTGTAGCCCTTGTAGGAGGTCTTGTTATAGGTCAAGCTTCAGTAGATGCAGGCATCGTAAGTTCATTTATGGTAATAGTTGTAGCTGCTTCCGGAATTACGGAATTTGTAAACCTTCAGCTTAGGGAATTAGTTGTAATATATAGATTTGTCTTCCTCATTCTAGGGTCATTATTTGGATTATATGGCATAAGTTCCGGTTTAATTATGCTTATATTTCATTTAGTCAGTATAAAATCCTTCGGAGTTCCCTTTATGTATCCTCTAGCACCATATGATAAGGAAGGAATGAAGGATTTTATGTATAGGTCACCAATTAAGAACTTTAATTACAGACCTAAGTATATATCCTCTAAAGATGCAAGAAAAAGGAGCCCTGATAATGAATAGTAGAATTTTTTATGTTTTATTAATTCTTACAATTTGCTCACTTCTATCATCCTGTGCTTCATTTAAGCAAGTTGATAACTTAGGAATCGTAATAACTATGGCTGTGGATATGGAGGAGGATGAGGTCATAGTAACCAGCCAGATAATGTCACCAATGGATTCTGCGAGCAAAAGGAAAAGCGGAACTTCAGATGGAAATATTAAGTTTGTTCAAAGCAGGGGGAAGACAATAATAGATGCCTTAAAAAATGCAAGTCTTAATTATGATGGAGACTTATTTTTACCCCATAATAGCATCATAATATTTGGTGAAGATCTAGCTAAAAGAGGCATTGGGGAAATGATAAACTTTTTCTCCTATGATATTGGAACAAGGGAAACAACATATCTATTGGTTGCAAATGGTTCTAAGGCATATGAAATACTAGGATTGCCTGTTATAACCGATGATTATCTATTGACCTTAATCCAAAATTCTCATTTTACGGCTAAGACCAGGTCTTTGAATCTTACAGAGTATATAAGATATTATTTTTCTTATGGTACTCCTGTACTAGGTGTGGTAAGAATAATGGAGAAAATCCAAATTGAAGATGTGAAGAAGAAAAGCTCTCCTATAGAAAAGGTTCTTGATATTTCAGGTGGTGCAGCATTCTATAAGGATATGCTTCAGGGCTATTATAGTGGAGAGGAGATGATAGGTTTTAATTTTCTTGTGGATGAGATTAAGAAGAGTCCTATTGTCTTTGAAACTCCGGATGAATTAACTAAAGGGTCTAAATTATACTCTACCAGGGGTCGTTATTCTGTTATAAATATTATGAAGAGCAAGACAAAGTTAAGTATGGAAATTAGAGATAATAAGCCACATCTTATTATAGATGTCAATATGAAAGGGTCACTTGATGAGGAGACCAAAGGATTAAATGTTCCTGACAAATCAGTTAGGAAAGGGATAGAAGATGCATGCTCTGCTGAAATAGAAAAGCTAATTAAAATGACTATGGATAAAGCACAAAAAGAATTTAGGATGGATACATTCAGCATAGGTGATGTACTTCACAGGGAATATCCACAAGTGTGGAAAGAGGTATCAAAAGATTGGAATGAGGTCTTTTCTGATATTGATTACACAGTAAATGTGGAGACAACGATTATAAGAACTGGAATAATTGACTTGCCTATAAATATAAGAAAAGGAAGAGAATGATGATCGAGGAGAAGGTAACAAAAAGACAAGCTATTATGCTAATGGTTCTTTCAAGACTATCTATAAGTATATCCACAATGCCTACAATTGATATTCCACCCTATAACCAAGATATATGGATAATTGTAATTTTATCTATCTTCTATACTGCAGTCCTTATGATTCCACTCCTTTTTCTAGCAAATAGATTTAACGAGTATAATCTTATTGGCTATATAGAATTAATATATGGAAAGATAGTGGGAAAAACTTTGGGAATAAGTTATCTTTTATTTATTTTTTTTAGCGGTATTATAGCAGCATTTAACCATGTGGAATTAGTAAATGCAACAATACTAACTAATTCAATGAATAGCCTACTAATTCTCGTATTAGTTGTCACAGCCATTTATACCGTATCAAGAGGTCTAATAGTCAGGCTTAGGGCAGTTGAAATCTTTGGCCCTGTAGCTATTTTTACCATTATACTTTTAGTTATATTGGGATTAAAAGATGTGGATTTTAGTTTTTTACTACCGGTACTTGCTGATTCCACACTTAGGGATTTACACTCAGGTTCTCTTCAGCTTTCTTTTTTCTATGTAGATATTTTACTTTTAGCTATGATAGTTCCTGACTTAGAAGATAAAAAGGATATTAATAGTATTTTCTTAATATCAATAACAATGGCAGGTTTAATTCTTATTATGGCTTCAATAGGATCACAGGGGGTTTTGGGCTTGGAGCAAATAAGGCATACAAATTTCCACTTTTATCACTATGTAAGGATGATTAATTACCCAAGCATCCTTGAGAGGATTGATGCAGTCTTTGTTCTTGCTTGGCTGATAACAAGTCAAGCAAGGGTTAATGGATTTTTATATGTGACTGTAAGAGGATTGAGAGAGATTTTTAATAAGGGTTTGAGAGAAAAATGGCTAGTTGTTATAATGGGAACATTACTTTCGGTTATTACAATAATATTAACGAATCGCTATTCATTTAATCTAATCCGTGGTGAATTAATAAAATATCACAATACCATGTTCTTAATTTTTATAATAGTTATCCCAATTATAACTTGCATCGTATATTTTTTCAGAAGGAAGAATATACAGGGAAGTCAAAGGCTATTGAAAAATAAAGGAGAATAATATGGAAAAATCAAGATTATCTATTAACTCTATAAGGAAGGACTCTTGGGCGAAAGTAACTGGAGAGGCAAAGTATACCGGGGATTTACTAACATCGGCTATGCTTCATGGAAGAATACTCACATCACCTATAGCACATGGGAAAATCAAAAATATAAATCTAGAAAAAGCTCAGAATGCTTCAGGAGTACAATCTATAATAACCGGAGACTTTTCACCAAGTTTAACTGGCCCAATGGTACGTGATAGACCTCCTATAGCAAAAGATAAGGTAAGATATTTTGGAGAGCCTGTTGCCTTGGTGGTTGCCAATAGTGAAGAGGAAGCCATGAATGCAGTCCATCTCATAGAGGTAGAATATGAAAAGCTTAAGGTAGTCAATTCCATAGAGGATGCTATTAAGGAAAATGCAACTCTAGTACATGAAGACCTAGGTAGATACTACTATCCTGCAACCCATATTTATCCAGTACACAACTCCAATATCATAGATCATGTCAAGATTAGAAAGGGCAATATGGAAACTGGGTGGGAAGAGTCGGAAATCATTCTGGAATCAAGCTTTTCAATTCCCCAGTCAGACCATATGGCAATGGAAACCAGAAATGCCACTGCACAAATTTTAAAGGATGGAACGGTTATTGTAGAAACCTCAACCCAAGCTCCCTTTACCGTTAAAGAAGAGTTAAGTAATACTTATAATATTCCTGAGGGCAATATCATAGTTAGAACTCCATATGTTGGAGGAGCATTTGGGGGAAAGGCTGCGGTGCAAATAGAATACTTAGCTTATCTTGCATCTCTTTCAGTAGGTGGAAGAAAGGTGAGAATATCAAACTCAAGGGAGCAGGACATGATGAGCTCTCCAGGGAAATTAGGCTCAGAGGCTAAGCTTAAAATAGGAGCTACTAAGGATGGTGTTATCAAAGCATTGGAATGCACCTACATAATAGATTGTGGTGCATATGCTGATACGGGACCCCGTATGGCAAAATCCATAGCAGCAGGTTCTACAGGTCCCTATAATATCGAAAACCTCCATTGCGACTCCATAAGTGTATATACAAATCACCCTTATATAACCTCCTATAGGGGTTTCGGATATGTAACCAGCACCTTTGCCATAGAGCGAATGCTAGATAAGCTAGGGGGTGCCTTAGGTATAGATCCAATTGAAATTAGAATCAAGAATTCCATTAGAGAACATGACTTAACTGCCACACAGGATATATCCACACTGGACAATACAGGGGATTTAAGAAAATGCCTTGTAAAGCTTAAAGAGCTAATGAATTTAGACGAGGGAAGAATAATCAAGAAAGATGGCAAGATTATTGCAAAGGGAATAAGCTCATTTTGGAAAACCTCAAATTCTCCTACAAATGCTACATCTGGCGCAATCCTTACCTTAAATACAGATGGAAGTATAAACCTGAATTTTGGAGCCACTGAAATTGGTCCTGGTATGAAGACTACTGTAGCTATGATATTGGCAGAGAAAATGAATATGGATTTGGATAGAATACATGTAGTAATGGATGTAGATACTAGAAGCACTCCAAAGCATTGGAAGACTGTGGCTAGTATGACTACCTTTATGGCTGGAAATGCCACACTTAAGGCAGCAGATAATCTTATTTATAATTTAAAAAAGTTAGGTTCAATAGTCCTTAGATGTTCTGAGGATGACTTGGAGGTTGGAAATGAAAGGGTTTATTATAAGCCACGTCCTGATATATTCATAGAATTTAAGGATATAGTTCATGGTTACAAATACGAGGATGGAAAATCCATTTGGGGGCAAATAATTGCTAGTGGAGGATTCATCTTTAACCACCTTACCCCCCTAAATTCAGAAACAGGTGTGGGAAAACCCGGCGAATCATGGACTGTTGGTGCCCAAGGTGTTGAGATAGAATTTGACCCGAAAAAATATTCCTATAGACTCTTAAAAGCCTATACCGTAGTTGATACCGGAAGGGTAATACATCCAAAACTATCAAAGGGAGTAATAATGGGTGGAATGGCTATGGGCCTTGGGTTAGCAACTAGGGAGGATTTTTTGTTTAATAAAGAAGGAATTATAGAAAATACTTCCCTTAGAACCTACAAGGTTATGAGATACGGAGAAAACCCAAAGTTCATTGTAGATTTCATTGAAACCCCTCAAATAAGTGCTCCATTTGGCTCAAGAGGTATTGGAGAACACGGCATACTTGGAATTCCATCTGCATTTGCTAATGCAATGTCCTTAGCCGTAGAAAAAGATTTCGATACAATACCTATTACTCCAGAGTTAATCTGGAAAGTTAAGGAGGGATATAATGATACCCTTTAATTTTAGATATTTTAAGCCTGATAATCTAAATGATGCCTTAGACCTATATCATAAGCTTTCAAAAGATGGCAAGCAGGTTAAGTACTATGGGGGAGGAACTGAAATAATCAGCATGTCAAGAGTTAACAATATATTTGCTGATGCAGTAATAGATTATAAGGATATCCCTGAGTGCAATGAATTGAAGATTGAAGATGGATTCTTAACTATAGGGTCAGCGGCGACCCTTACAAATATAAATGAAAGCAAGCTCTTTCCTCTTATGGGTCTTGCAGTAGGAAGAATTGCTGATCACACAATCCAGAACAAGATAACACTTGGTGGGAATATTGCAGGAACAATCATCTACAAGGAATCCATTTTACCCTTATTAGTCTCTGATTGTGAAATTGAGCTGGCAAGTATTCATGGAGTTAGAAGGGTAAAAATAAATGATATTTTTCATAGAAAAATAGAACTTATGGATGAAGAACTAATAGTAAGGGTGCATATAGATAAAAAATATTTAAGTACTCCATCAGTTCATGTCAAAAGGACTAAGAACGAGAAGATAGACTACCCTTTAATCACTATGGTAACAATTGATTGTGACAATAGGTTGAGATTTGCATTTAGTGGTCTATGTGATTATCCATTTAGATCCTTCTCTTTAGAAAGAATTATTAACGATAACAGTGCTTCATTAGAGGATAGATTAAATAACATGGTAAAAAGTTTAGATAAAGAAATAACTAGTGATATAAGTGGCTCTAAGGAATTTAGAAGTTTTGTGCTCAAGGAAATGGTTAAAGAAGGGATAAAAGAGCTTAGGGGGTAAAATGATGATTGAGATAAATGATATTACTATATTATCCTTGAATGTAAATGGTAAGGATATAAGGGTTGTAGCCAAGCCAAATGATATCCTTCTCTATACCTTAAGAAATGAGTTGGGGCTTACTGGAGCTAAGCCAGGCTGTGAGAATGGTGATTGTGGTGCCTGTACGGTTCTTGTTGACAATATCCCTATTAAGTCTTGCTTAATGCTGACTGTAGAAGCTATAGGTAAAAGGATATTAACTGTTGAGGGGTTAAAGGATGCACCTGTTCAAAAGGCATTTGTTGAGGAATTTGGGTTTCAATGTGGATATTGTACAAGTGGATTCTTAATGGTAATTCATTCATTGGCCTTAAATCATCCAGATGCAGATGATCTGGTAATAGAGGAATGGTTGCAGTCCAATATCTGTAGATGTACCAGCTACCAGGAAATAAAACAAGCTATTAGGACTATACTTGGAAATGAAAGCATAAAATAAATTAATAGAGTTTTAAAGTAATATAAGAACCGCAATATTTGTTTTTAATAGTTGTTGCTTTATTTATAGCTAATCAGGGTATAGTATTTAAAAGGTGCTAAATTCAGATGAAATCGCTGAAAAGCTTAATTGTCAATTTTAATAAATAATGTTAATATATATTTAGGTAATGCCTTTCTATAAGTAACCATCATAGTTAAAAAAAGCATAAAAAGAAAAGAACTAAGCCGATAGGAGAATAGTATGTTTGATAATAGTGTGACATCAAAGTATCAGGAAATAGCTTTAGATATAGCTAATGCAATATACAAGGAGGACTTCAAAGAAGGGGACAAACTTCATGGACGTTCTACTTTAGCTGGAAAATATAATGTTTCTCCAGAAACCATTAGAAGGGCAATTAAGCTTCTTGAAGATGTAGATGTGGTAAGATCCCAAAAAGGAAGTGGTATTACCATTCTTTCAAAGGATAAAGCCTTCAAATATATCAACAAGTTTAAGAATATAGAAAGTGTTGCTTCCTATAAGGTAACTTTAGCAAATCAGATACAACAAAAGATGGAACTTGAAAACCATATTATTGCAACTATTGATAAAATCATTGATTATACAAGCAGGTTTAGCAATACAACCTCAATAACTCCATTGGAAATTGAAGTTACTGAGAAATGTTCATTTATTGGGAAATCCATAGGCAGTATAAGCTTCTGGCAGCATACTGGTGGAACCATAGTTGGCATAAAGCGTAACAATGAAACCATTCTTTCTCCTGGACCATATGCAACCTTTGAACTTGGAGATGTTCTTTTGGTAATCGGGGAAGAAAAGGTATATAATGCTGTGAAAATGTTTTTAGAAGAAGATTAATTTCATAAGGGGGCAGTTTTATGAAAAAAATTTTAATAGCTGTAGATGGCTCAGAAAATTCAAAGAAGGCTTTATTAAAGGCTAAAGAAATTGCACAGTTAAAATTAAGTGATGTTTATATTTTAACTGTAGTTGAAAATCTAAAGGGCAATCCATACACTGTTAGTCAGGAGTACCAGAATGAAACTACCAAAACTAATATACAGCGTGGAGAAGAGATTTTAGAGGAAGCCAAGGAAATATTTAAGGATTATTCAGGAAAAGTAGTAGCTGATTATAGAGTAGGGGATGTGGCTGACAAGATCATAGAAGTTGTTGAGGAAAAGGACATAGACCTAGTAGTAATGGGAAGAAGGGGTCTAGGAACTATCTCTAGAGCATTTCTTGGAAGTATCTCCAACAAGGTTTTAAATAATGTAAGAAACTCTGTACTAATAGTAAAATAAGGAGATGGAGATGAGCTATCTATGATAGCTCATTAAATTTGTAAAAATTTCACGAGATTTTCATTTTGTATTCTATGGGGTTCATGGTATAGTATAATAATGAGATGAAGATGTTAAATATATTTTGTAATTCCAAATTTAGAGAGGAGATAGCATAGTGAATTTAAAAGTTACAAAGGGATTATTAATAGGTTTATTGGCTGTAGTGGCCATTGGCTTTACTGGTTGTACACAAGGTGCAAAAAGTGAGGTAGTAGCTAAGGTGAATGATGTAGAGATTACTAAAGACGAATTATATGATGCATTAGTAGAGCAAAATGGGGATGCTGCATTAAATGCATTAATTTCTGAAAAGATTATGTTAGCTGAAGTAGAAGCTAATAAAATAACTGTTTCAGATGAAGAGATTCAAGAGAATATTGATGAGATGAAGGAGTATTATGGTGGAGAAGAAGCTATGAATAATGCTCTTAAACAATATAATCTTACTATGGATGATATGAAGGAAAATATCGTAACTAACTTACAGCTTCAAAAGGTTCTAGAGCCATATATAACTATAACAGATGAGGAAATCCAAGAATACTTTACTGCAAACAAAGCTTACTTAGACCAGGCTGAAGAAGTAAAGGCTAGTCATATACTAGTTGAAACTCAAGAAGTGGCTAATGAAGTAAAGGAAAAACTAAATGGTGGAGCTGATTTTGCAAAGTTGGCTAAGGAGTATTCCACTGATACAACTAATAAAGAAAATGGAGGCTCACTTGGTTACTTCGGCAAAGGTGAAATGGTACCTGAATTTGAAAATGCTGCATTTTCATTGGGTGTAGGCGAGATAAGCGAGCCGATAAAAACTAGCTTTGGTTATCATATAATTAAGGTTGAAGATCACAAGGAAGCAAAGGAAGCAACTCTTGAAGAATCCAAGGATGCTATAAGAAAAAATTTAATCCAAGAAAAAATGGGTGATGCTTATAACACTTGGTATACAGAAATGCAGGAAAAATACGAAATAACCAACTATTTATCCAAATAATTAGATATAATAAATAAAATAAGGGCTGCTTAACTATATTGTTAAGCAGTCCCTTTTTTCAAATGCTAGAAGATAGAAAACGACCTAGCATTTTATTGTGGTACAGGTTGGAGAGCATCAATTCCATTCCTTATTATGTATGAAAATGGATATACAAACATTAGTATGTATGATGGTGGAT
>CAZAJU010000003.1:0-45344 GCA_964485455.1 uncultured Tissierella sp. | reverse complement strand
GCAAAATATGTTGCTAATCCACCACTTAGACCTCAATCAGATGTAGATTTCATGTGGGAGTCTATTAGTAGAGGTTGGTTAACTGCTGTGGGTTCTGACCACTGTGCTATAATGGGCGGATTTAAAGAAGGTAAGCATAAGGGAATAAATGACTTCAGCAAGATTCCACCAGGATCTCCTGGAGTTCAAGATAGACTATATATGCTTTGGACATATGGAGTTGAGACAGGTAAGATTACTAAACAAAAATTTGTAGAAGTATGTGCTACTAAACCTGCTAAGGTTTGTGGTGTATACCCACAAAAGGGTGAAATAGCTGTTGGCTCAGATGCTGATATAGTAATATTCGATCCTAACTATAGAGGAACTATTACTCATGCTGATAGTTATTCCGGTTCAGACTATTGCACATATGAAGGATATGAGCAAAAGGGTATATGTGAAAAGGTATATTTAAGAGGAACTCTAATGGCTGAATCAGGCAAATTTGTTGGTGAAAAAGGTATAGGTAAGCAGGCATGGTCTAAACCATATGCATTAGCTTACGATAAATTTAAAGGATAAATAGGCTAAGTAGACTGTTGACAAAGTAAAATTTGTCAGCAGTTTTTTATGTTTATGATGCTTAATATCTTAAAGTTACAATATGGTAAAAATCTTGCTACTAAAGTTGGTAAGTGATATTATGAATGTAGAATATGGTAGAAGCTGGGAATAGAAATGTTTGGAGAAAATGGAGGGGTAAAGATGAAATTTAGTATTGAAGGGGAGTATCCTGTATTAAGGTGTATATTAAGTAGAGGAGAAGAAATAGTTACATCTGCGGGAAATCTAAGTTGGATGTCTGAGGGTTTCAGCGTTGAAACGTCAACGGGTGGTGGATTAATGAAAGGATTAGCTAGGGCCTTTACAGGGGAAGGGATGTTTAGAAATGTATATAGGGCAAATAAGGATAATATAGAAATTGCTTTTGCTTCATCTTTACCTGGGAAAATCATGTCATATGATATGGGCAATAAAACACTTATAGCTCAAAAGAATGCGTTTTTAGCATCAGAAACAACTGTTAATATGGAAACTGTATTTACTAAAAGATTTAGTGCTGGATTACTGGGTGGAGAAGGTTTCATACTTCAAAAATTTTCGGGTAGAGGACTATTGTTCTTAGAAGCTGATGGCTCCTTAATTGAGTACAATTTAAATTCAGGTGAATCTATGTTGGTGGACCAAGGTCATGTTTTTCTTTTTGAAGATAGTGTAAGATATGAGATTGAAACTATTAAAGGTATTAAAAATGTCATGTTTGGAGGAGAGGGCTTGTTTTTAGTTAAATTAACAGGTCCGGGGAAGGTCATTCTTCAAACTATGCCGGTTGCTAATTTAGCTGGTAAAATTATACCATACGTTCCAAGTTCGAAGTAACGAGATTAAGATGAAGAAATCTGTAAAGAAAAAATGGAATCAAAAGTCCTTTGTAGCTAAATGGGGTCAGGCTTAGTGCCTGACCCCAAAATATTATGCTAAGAAATCTAATGTGGATTGTACAAATATTGCTATACTTCTATCAAAATATTGTTCATCTAATGCAAAGTTGCTGTTGTGGTGAGGATAGCAAACACCATCAATTGCAAGTGGATTAGCTACGAATATAAATGTTCCAGGAACTTTTTCTAAATAATAAGCAAAGTCTTCTCCGCCCATAACAGGATTTTCAAGCATTTGTACATTTTCTTCTCCTAATGCTTTCTTGGAGCTTTCCATAACACTTAGAGTAAACTCCTTGTCATTTACTACTGGTGGAGCACCAAAGATATAGTTGTATTCTACAGAACCTCTAAATGCTTTTGCTACACTTTCAGCAACTTCACCAATTCTCTTTGCAACATATTCACGTGTATCTTGTCTTACGGATCTTGCTGTACCTTCTAAATAGATGCTTCCTGGTATAACGTTGTATTGTGAACCACCTTTTACAATACCTACTGTAACTACTCCAGGGTCAACTGGATTTAATTCACGGCTTACTATCTCTTGGATAGCAGTTATTATATGAGCTTGCATTACTACTGGGTCATGACTTTGATGAGGGTAAGCACCGTGGGAACCAACGCCTGTAACTGTCATAGTCCACTTATCAAGACAAGCCATTATGGAACCTGTTTTAAAGTATGCAGTACCTGGTTTACCATCACTAGAAATATTTCCTACGTGAATTCCGATAATTCCATCTACACCATCTAATACTCCAGCCTTAACCATTGGCTCAGCACCAGCTGATACTTCTTCACCAGGTTGGAATAAGAATACTACTTTTCCTGAGAACTGATCTTTCATTTGGTTAAGTACCTTGATTGTACCAAGTAGGGAAGCAGTATGTGCATCATGACCACATCCATGCATATTTCCATTTGTTGAAGCGAAAGGAAGACCTGTTGTTTCTACTACAGGAAGAGCGTCCATATCAGCTCTAAGTGCAAGCGTTTTACCTTGTCCGGCTTTAGTTCCTTCAATAGTTGCAACAATTGCATGCTCAATACCTACGCCTTTTTTATAGGATACTCCCATTTCATCAAGTTGCTTGCATACGTATGCACTAGTTAGAGGAAGGTCGTTTCCTAGTTCAGGAATCTGATGTAAATCCCTTCTCCAAGCTATAACTTCATCCATTACATTTTTAATAAGTTCTTTCATTAAATCCAACCTCCTAAATATTTTTTCAATAAGAAAAGCTTCTTCTAGTATTTTTAGTACTTCAGTAGAAGCTTTTCTCATAAAATTGTTAATTATTTGTTTTTATTAGTTGCAAATGCAAATCCTACTGTACTAAATACTGCTATAGGAATCATAAAGTAAACTGGAATTACTTTTATAATAACTATCATAATCCATGCTAAAGCTAGTCCGAATGCACCATACACAGGTTTTTTAGTAGCATATATTGAGAATATAGCTCCGAATATAGCTGGTGATACATATTTGAAAGCTTCTATTACTATTGGAGGGAAAGCATTCATAAGAGCTGCTCCACCAACTGCTGCTATAGTAACTACGATCATATTTGTAATGATAGAACCTGCTATAGCTAATGTAGAAACTAATTCAGCTCTCTTAGAACCAGGAGTAACACCTAGTGTTTCTTGAGCTATTGCTGAACAAGGTACACGCATGTTACCTATGTTTCCAGCTAAGAAGGACATATAAGTTCCAGGTAATCCTAGTATAGGGAAGTATGAAACAGGTTCAACGATTGCATAAATTGCGTAGATAGATGCGATTAATGCCCATCCTGATAATATGTTATCAACACCAGGGAATACATCAAAGAAGAATAATAATACTAATGATGGTACGAAGCTAAATGCTACTCCTAGTAGATTTGTTAACATACCATATTTAATTATCGGCTTGGTAAAACTTTGTTCATATGATAAATTTTTGTTATCCATTATATTTCCTCCTTAAGCTACCATTCTATTGTAAGCTACTGCAACGAACATTCCTACTAACATCGCAAATCCAAGGTTATATTCTCCAAGTTTTGGATACTTTTTAGCCAATTTTTCTAAGAAGAACATAGCTATAGCTGCAGCGATACCGGAAACTGCAAATGCTCTTGTTTCTGGAACTAAAATCTTTTTAAGTTCGTTAGTAAACATAAAGCCCATTGCTCCACACATTGCTGATATCATTAAAAGTCCTACCTTTTTAGGGTCTCCACCTGAAATCTTGTGTGTTATACCTTCAATCTTATGTGATAATAATGCAGTAGATGCTAACCATGCTGAACCGTTTAGACCCATTACCCAAGTTGCATTGGCAAATTCCATAAGACCATAATCAGGGCTTGTTAAATCTTTTCCCATAGCTTTAGCTGCCATTGTTGCTGCTGCTAGTTCAGTTGGAGCTGCACCGATGATGGATAATCTCATCCATGCTAAAGGTCCACCGATAACTGCCATAAGACCAAGCATTACTACGAATACACCCATTGCAGGACCGATTGCGGACACTGCACCTATTTTAAATGCTTTGTTTGCTTCTTCTTTTGTTAATTCTGCTGAATTTAAACTTGCATATGCTCTTTTAGCGAAAATAATTGCTTGGATTATAACCAATACTGTTATAGGTAGTACACTCATCCATAATAGTGGCGAGTTGGCTACATTTAAATACTCTTTCATAAAATTTCCTCCTAAGTAAATTAATTATTTTATAATTCCCAGAAACTTGATTAAGATACTATTTCTTTTACTATTGATAATAGAAGCTGTGAACCAGCTAAAATATCAGTCCATTTTGTGTCTTCATAAGGACTATGGCTAATTCCATCAATACTTGGTACAAATATCATTGCTGTTGGAATGATTCCATTAAGCATTGCATTGTCATGAACAGGACCACTATTCATTCGAATATTAGAATAACCGTTTTCATTTGCTTTATTCTCAATAATGCTAACTAAGGATTCGTCCATATGTACTACTTTGGATGATCCAATAAGTTTAATTGAGATATCAACACCATTGTTAGCAGCTATTTCAGTACAAAGCTGTTTAGCATTTTCACTTATTTTGTCAATGTTTTCTTGGATTACATCTCTAATATCAACATTGAATACGGTTTCACCTGCGATAACATTAGAAGCATTTGGTGACACGTTAATTTTCCCAACTGTTATTACTGCAGATTCATAATCAGAAACTAATTTAGAAAGTTTATATATCATTTCACTTGCAGATAATAATGAATCCTTACGATAATTCATTGGGGTAGAACCTGCATGATTTGAAGCTCCCTTTACTGTAACTTGAAGTGTATTCATTCCTGCAATTGCTTGTACTACTCCTAAACTTATTCCTTTTTTGTCTAGTATAGCACCTTGTTCAACATGAAGTTCAATCATAGCGAGTTCATCTTTGCCATCTACATATTTGTCCTCATCTGGTTTGTAGTTAAATCCTTTGCTTTGGATATATTCATATGCACTTTGTCCATTGTCAGCGTACAAGTTCTTTAAATCATCTAACTTTAATTTACCAGCCATGTATTTACTACCAATCATGGTAACTCCAAAGTTTGAACCTTCTTCTTCCGCGAATATTACTAATTCCACAGGATTTTTGAGCTGAACTTTTTCTTCATGGAATATTCTTAATACCTCTAAACTAGACAAAACCCCAGTAAGTCCGTCATATTTTCCACCATTTGGAACGGTATCAATATGAGAGCCTATCAATAAACTTTTTGTTGTAAGATTATCTGGATTATATTTAGCCCTAATATTTCCAACTGAATCTAGACTTGCTTCCACGCCAATTTCCTTTAACTGTTCAATAATAAACTTCCTGACTTCTAGGTCTTCAGAGCTATAGGAAAGTCTAGTACAACCTAATTCAGTCGCAGATTTACTTGTGATGTATTGGAAATCGTGTGCAAGTCTATTTTCATTAACTATCAAAATCATTTCACCTCCTCAATTTAAATTGTTAAGTATCGAAATTTATCTCAATACATACTATATATTGGCTACGATACTTATGAAACGTTTGCATAAAACATATGAATTAGTGAGAGGACAAATTTTCTCGCTGCTTATTTAATATGCAAGTTGCGTGCCAACAAAAAAGATTATAGAATCAATAGCTAAATCAGTTGATTTTATAATCTTTTTTAATAGTATTAAATTTGTTTATAGTTATTCCATTGATGAAAATAGTCATCAACGATGAAATAAATCATCACTTTATTGAATATTTCTGACGCTTTTTGACGATTGTTGATTGATCGACTCCTAATGCCATTGCTTGTTCTCTCGTACTTTTATATTTTTTAGCGACTTCAATTAACAGTTGTTTTTCAAAATTAGCAACAGCTTCTTTTAATGGAGCTATTTGAATTTCCGTATTTTCATTATTTTCTTGAGAAGGTCGTCTAAAGTTAATAACCTTTTGTACATCTTCAGAGGTAAGCTCAGAATCTGAGCCTATAATAACCAACCTTTCCATTATATTCTTCAGCTCTCTTATATTTCCTGGATAATTATAATGTAATAATGACTCGTATGCAGCAGGGGAAATCTTCTTATCAAATTCATATTTTTCATTGTAAATTTTTAAGAAGCTATCAACTAATGTTGGAATATCTTCTCTTCTTTCTACTAAAGAAGGTATTCTAATAGGAAGGATATTTATTCTATAATATAAATCCTCTCTAAATGTACCATTCTTAACACATTCCACTAAATCCTTATTAGTCGCTACAATTATACGAGCTTTCAATTCAATTTCTTCATGACCACCTATTTTTCTAAACTTTCTTTCATCTAAGACAGTTAGTAATTTTACTTGTAATCCAAGGGGCAATTCTGCTATTTCATCAAGAAACAATGTTCCGTTTCCTGCTATTTGAAATAAGCCTTCTTTACCTTGATTTAGAGCTCCTGTAAAGGACCCTTTTTCATAACCAAATAGCTCTGATTCCATTAGGTTCTCAGGTATAGCTCCACAGTTAATAGATATAAAAGGTTCTTTTTTTCTCTTACTGATACTATGAATATAATTAGCAGTATAGTTTTTACCTACACCTGTGTCTCCTAATAAGAGTATAAGAATATCCTTGTTTGCAAAGGAATTTAACAGCTCTTTAATAGTTGCCATAATTTTGTTTTCAGTTTGAATGGCAGTGTTTCTTTGAGACCTTAGCTGCACTTCGTTTTTATACCATTGAAGGGTAGATTCAGTTTCTAATAACTGTTTTTCCAAAGCTGTTTTTTCTGTGATATCATAGGATATGTTTATTACCTTAGTAATATTATTATTATCATCAAAAAAAGGATACCCAGCTACTAGTATTACCTTGTCTCCTTTTATCTTTTGAATAAATCTTACCTTTTGTTTTCTTCTAAGAACCTCAGCTGTAGACGATTTATCAAAATAGCCTTGTTCTTCCAAGTCAAATGCTGATTTGCCAAGAATTTCTTCTTCCAAGAGACCAGTGCGTTCCAAAGATCCTTTACTTACTTTAGTAAAAATGCCATTACCATCTGCAATTGTTACATGATCAATAGCTAAGTTAACTACATTTTCTAACTCTTCGTATTGTTTTTTTATATTTTCGTATTTATCTTTCCAGTACTTAATATCTTCTTTCAATTTATCACCCCACTGCTATATATACTATTGGGTTAGTGGACTCCATAAGTTTATAGAATTATTGATTATAGAATATCATATTTGTCGAAAATTATCAATTTTGTATAGAGCTAATTTGATTTAAGCATCGATTGAATGCTTGCAGGAATCTCAAGCACTGCTGCAACGAGGTGAGTGATTTAGGCATTAAAAGTCTTGTGAAACAAGACATCACACACCGCAACGATTTTATAGTTTTAGAATTGGGGACATTTCACCTTTTTATAACCTTGTTCAGGATAGGTTAAATATTGCGATGTAAAATAGCAAATGATATGATATGAGTATTAATTTAATAGGTAGCTACAAGGGGGTATTTAAAAATGAGTTATCTAGGGGTAACATTAGAAACAATAAAAACTGTAATGGAAATAATGCTTTATATAGCACTTATTCATACTTCTTTTAAAGCAGCACAGGCACTAAATATCTACATAAATAAGAACAGTTAAAAGGGTAGGGATGGCTATTTTGTTTCGGCATGGATTACTATTAATAATAGGAGTGAGCTTTCATGAAAAAAATTATTATGTTAACAGTTGAATCATGACCACGCTGTATATCTGCGAGGGAGTTCCTTCAGAATAAGGGATATATATTGGAAGAAAAAGATGTAAATAAAAACAAGGATGCATTTAAAGAGCTAATTAAAAGAGGAATTAATAAAGTGCCGACTTTTTTAATCGATGATAATGTGGTGATAGGATTGGATATTGATAAAATTGATGAATTCATGAATTTTTAAGAGCTAAGTTTTTAGCAATTTTCTAAATTTAAATAAATGAGGATAGTCCGTCTGGGCTACCCTCATTTGTATTAATTCATTTTTTGAACATTTATTGCCGTAGGACCTTTTTCAGCTTGTTGAATATCGAAACTTACACTTTCTCCCTCATGTAAATCTCTATTGGGACCTTTTTCTTTTATATTTGAATGATGCACGAATACTTCTTCACCGTTCTCGGCTGATATAAATCCAAATCCTTTTTCAATATTAAACCACTTAACTGTACCTGTAATAACAGCCATAAATACCTCCTTAATAATCTTGTTATTAATAGTATGCAATTAATTCGATATTTTACTCATGAGAACAAACCTATTTAGCCAATTTTCGAATTTTAAAGCTTGAATATTTGTTTTAAAGACAATATAATGGGGCATAAATACACACGATACAGGTATTAAGTTATAATAGAAGAAAAATCTATCAATGAGATAATATTTAGAACAGGAATTATATTGAGGGGGATTGTATGAAAA
This sequence comes from uncultured Tissierella sp., assembly GCA_964485455.1. Classification (GTDB taxonomy): domain Bacteria; phylum Bacillota; class Clostridia; order Tissierellales; family Tissierellaceae; genus Tissierella_B. The sequence goes on along the minus strand of CAZAJU010000003.1, from coordinate 36,891 downwards.
AAAGTAAATATCTTATTTTATTGGTATTTGTAGTTGTAATAGCTGCCGCTAGTTATTTCTTCCTAAACAAGGAGGAGGTATTGGATGTAAGTACAATGAAAAGCTATAAAGGAAGTATAACAAAGAACATCGAAATATCAGGGATTGTGGATTCAAATGATGTAGAAATTATACCTATAGAACCAAATTGGGAAGTTATAAAAACAAATGTTAAAGAAAATGATTTTGTGGAGGAGAATCAGCTTTTAGTAGAATTTGATACAAGGGATATTGATTTGTCAATTCAAAAGGCTAGGATTAACTTAGAGGACCTTAATGCAGAATTAAATACCTTATCCAACGACGAAAGTACTAAAATTGTATTAAGTAACGCTTTAGAAAAGAGCAAGGAAGAATATTTAATGGCTCAATCAGATTTAAAAACTGCAAATGATGACTTAGAAAAAGCAAAAAAACTTTATGAAGCTGGTGCTGTGAGTAAATCAGAGCTGGACAACCATATTACACAAGTAAATAAGTTAGCTAATAGCCTTAAAAAGGCTGAATTAGCACTAAATGATGCGACAGTTAATTACAATAAGAATGAAGTTGATAGAAAAGAGAAGATAGCTTCATTACAAAGAGAAATTGAAAAGGCTAAGCTAGATATTGAAACTTTAAACAATAATTTCAAAGATGCTAAGATTTATTCGTCAACTACAGGATTTCTAACGGAATTTCCATTAGATGAGTCTGAAAAAACATTATCGGGGCAGAGAATAACCATATATGGTGCTGATTCCTATGAGTTTAAAGCTCAAGTAAATCAGGAGGATGCAGCATTAATTAAGGAAGGTATGGATGCTATTGTAACAATAGATGGGTTAAATAAGGAATATAAAGGAAGCGTAAATTATATTTCTAAGGTTGCTACTGTAGAAGATGGAGGAACTGAGCCTAAAGTTGAAATAAAAATTCAAATTTCAAATCCGGATGATTCAATCGTATTTGGCTATGAAGGAAAGGCTAATGTTATACTGGATAAGCAGGATAATCTAGTTATAGTAAAAAATGAAAGTGTAAAAAAAGAAGATGATAAAGAATTTGTTTTTGTAGTTGAAGAAAATATTACAAAAAAGGTATTTGTTGAAACAGGAATATCAAATGGTTATCTAATAAATATTGTGAATGGTATAAAAGAAAATGCGGTAGTTGTTCTTAATCCTTCTATAGATTTAGTTGAAGGTATGACTGTAAAGATAGTGGAATAAGGAGGAGCTATGGATTATAAATCAGCCTTATTAGAATTTTTAGATGAAGAAAATAAAGATAAATGCATTGAATTAGCTTTTGAAGCTCTTGAAAAAGGAGAGTTTACCATACCTTTTTTGTATGAGGAAATATTGCGACCTTCTTTATATATTATTGATAATTGTAAAGATGAGGACAATATTAGGAGAGAACATGTAAGAACTGCCATAATAAGAAAAATTGTTGAATGCGTATATCCCTTTGTAATAAAGGAAAAAAAGAAAGTAAAACCTAATGGTTTAACAGTGTTGCTTGTATGCCCGGAAAATGAACTTCATGAAATAGGTTTAAGAATGATTGAAGATTTTTTTAGCTTAAATGGATATAAAACAATATTTATTGGTGCGAATACTCCAAGGGAGCAGGTGTTCAAGGCAGTTGAAAAAATTTACCCAGATTATTTAGCCTTAAGTGTAACTGATTATTATATATTATTTGAGGCGCAAAAAATGATAGAAAAGGTAAAAGAGATCTATAAATCAATTAAAGTGATAGTGGGAGGCAATGCATTTAAAGCCAATCGCAATTTAATAAAAGACATTGGAGGAGACATTTATCTTGAAAGTTACCAGGATATTGTTAACTTAAGAAAGGGTGATGCGGATGAGATTAGCATTTGATATTGCCCTAAGGTTCTTAAAATCTGGAAAAGGACAAACATTATTAATAGCACTTGGAATTTCTGTAGGTGTTGCTGTTCAAATATTTATAGGCTCTCTTATTCAAGGACTTCAAATAAATTTGATTGATACAACCATAGGAAGTAGCTCTCATATTACCATATCTCCCATTGATGATACAAAAACTATAAGGGATTGGGAAAGAACAGTATATGAATCACAAATAAGTAGTCTGGAAGTACTATACGTTTCCCCCTCGTTAAATGGTCCTGCTTCAATTAGTTATGATAGCGATAGTGATTCTGTACTAATTAGGGGATTTATTTTAGAAAATGCTGATAAAATTTATAAATTCAAAAGTAATTTGTATCTAGGAAGAGTACCCGAAAAAAGAGGAGAAGTATTGATAGGAAAGGAACTTGCTTTAAAATCCAACAAAACCATTGATGATGAAATAACTTTGATAACAACCAATGGAGGCATATATAGGCTAAAGGTTACAGGATTATTCGATTTAGGGGTGTCCTCCATCAATGACACTTGGGTTGTAATGGATTTAGAAACTGCGGAAGGTATACTTTCAGCCGATGGAATAACTTCGATAGAAATGCAGGTAGATGATGTTTTTAGAGCAGATGAAATATCTAAACAGGTTGCCTATACAATATCAAATAATGAAGTTAAGGTTGATAACTGGAAGGATTTGAATCAATCACTATTAAGTGGTTTAAATGGTCAAAGTGTATCTAGTTATATGATACAGGTATTTGTTTTGGTTTCTGTTTTGCTTGGTATATCAAGTGTTCTTGCTATTTCTGTTGTTCAAAGATCTAAGCAGATTGGAATTCTTAAGGCAATGGGAATAAAAGATAAGGATGCAAGTTTAATCTTTGTTTTTCAAGGTTTGATGCTTGGTGTTTTGGGAGCTATATTAGGAATAGGTTTAGGCATAGGATTGTTAGTTATGTTTACTAAGTTTGCCGTTAGACCAGATGGTAGCCCTGTTGTTCCTGTTTATTTAAACCAAGGGTTTATAGCTGTTTCAGGATTAGTTGCAATTTTAACTGCATCAATAGCATCATTAATACCAGCTAGAATCACTTCTAGACTTAATCCAATTGAGGTAATTAAAAATGGCTAATATTATAGAACTTAAGAATATTAATAAAATATATGGAGAAAAAATAAAAACTCAAGTACTTTATGATATAAATATATCCTTTGAAGAAAGCAGCTTTAACTCCATAATAGGGGAGTCTGGTAGTGGAAAATCCACAATGCTAAATATTATGGGAACATTGGACAAACCAACTTCAGGAGAAGTTTATATAGGTGGAAAGAGAACAGATACCTTAAATAAAGAGGAGCTAGCAATCTTAAGAAACCAAACAATTGGATTTATTTTTCAGTTTCACTATCTTTTGCCCGAGTTCACTGCTAAGGAGAACGTGTTAATGCCATATAAAATTGCGAACTATAAGGTTCCGAAGGAAGTCGACAAGTGGGCTGATGAAATTTTAAACTTTGTTGGTTTATCAAAGGTTGCTAACAATAAGGCTACAGATATGTCAGGAGGGCAGCAGCAAAGAGCAGCCATAGCAAGGGCATTAATAAACAAGCCTAGGATTATTCTTGCTGATGAGCCAACGGGAAATCTGGACTCTGAAACAACAGAAAATGTATATTCTATACTAAGAAATATTAGTCAAGAATATAAGACTACATTTGTTGTAATTACCCACGATCAGAGAATTGCAGAAAAAACTGATAGAATAGTTCAGGTCAGGGATGGAAGGATTAATTTAGATGTTAGAAAAACTGAAAATTAATTTTGTATAATAGTAAATGTTTAACAAAAGATTAGCATATATTTGCTCAAGCTATAGGAGGGTATAGGGCAATTTAAAAGCAAAAAGGGACAATCGATATAAATGATATGATACTTCCAAAGTAGACAGTCTAATTAATTAAAATTAGATTATCTACTTGGAGGTATTTTTTATTACATTTATTTAACTTGCTTTTGATACATAAGATGTTAATAATTTAAGAGAGAAGCAGTGCAGAAGGAAGTTATAATGCTTTGGATACCATGATTGCTTAAAAATTTAATGAGCACTATTTAAAATGTTTTGTAGAAATAGTATACTTAAAAGAGTAACTTTGATATATTATGTTTAAATATAAATGAAAATGGGTAAGATAATAATTATTTACTTTTAATGGAGGTTTTTATGCATAAAAACGAATTTAATCAAAAAAGATGGATATATCTTATAGTTGGTACTATTATGCTTATGTTCCTGGGATTACTGTATGCATGGTCTATTTTTGCAGGTCCTTTCAAAGAGATCTATCCTAGCTGGACAAGGTCTAATTTGTCTTTGACATTTACAATTTCAATGATATCCTTCTGCTTTGGGGGATTTTTTAGTGGTAAATTAATTAGAAGAATAAAAAGCAAATACATCATAATAATGGCGGGAGTTTTTCTATTTATGGGGTTTTTTGGTCTATCTAGACTAAACCTATCTAACCAACAAGCTAGTTTAAAACTCCTATATTTATTTTATGGTGTTTTTTGTGGAAGTGGTGTCGGAATAGGCTATAATTCCATTATTGGAAGTGTAAACAAATGGTTTCTAGACAAAGTAGGATTTGCATCAGGAGTATTATTGATGGGATTTGGCTTTGGGGGTATGATACTTGGAAGTATAGTAAATGTTTTAATCAAGAATATAGGTTTAATGAATACTTTTCTAGTACTTGCAATATCTATTTTCACAGTGTTATTATCAGGAGCTTTTATATTGAAAGTTCCGGGAAGTGATGATCTTCAACATTACATAAAAAAAGAGGATACAGGTGCAGCTAGGCATGTAAAAAAAGATTATACGCCTGGTGAAATGGCGAAAACTAATATGTTCTGGTTCTTTTTCTTCTGGGCTATATTAGTTAGTTCATCAGGGTTGTTGGTTATAAACAGTGCTGCTTTAATAGCTACATCATTTGGAGCACCTGCAGTTCTTGGGCTGATGGTTTCAGTATTCAATGGTTTAGGTAGAGTATTCTTTGGCCAGATTTTTGATAAGTTCGGATTTTTTAAATCCATGGTAATCAACAATGTTTTATTGATGCTAGCAGGAACATCTTTATTATTAGGTGCTTTCAGCAGCAATATATTTCTAATCTTTTTTGGTATGCTAGCTGTGGGAACATGCTATGGAGGCTGTCCTTCTATTGCATCCTCTATAATCCATACTTTCTATGGAGCGAAAAATTATTCTGTTAACTTCAGCTTAGCTAACTTTTCATTGATACCGGCAGCTATTATCGGACCAATGATTGCAACTGCATTATATGATAAGTTTGGTGGTAGCTATTCACCTAATTTCATCATGATTATTCTTTTCGGATTGATAGCTTTACTTTTCTCTTTTGCGTTAAATAAAAGCAGTAAGAAGTAAAAATAAATATTCATACTAAGATAAAAAATAGGATTTATTTAGAATCCTATTTTTTATTGCTTAGTTTATTTAGTAAGGTAGGATTTATGCTAGGAGATATAAGTGCCTTAACTTTAGTTTTTGAAATAGGGAGAGGCTATCTTTTAATAAAAAGTAATGAAGCCAATAAAAAGGTTGTCAAAAGTTGACCGATAAAAGGGTTTACCAAATAAGTTAAAATGATGTATGATTTCTAACGAATAACAAAAATGAAAATTAGATTTTATAGTGTATGACTTTTAAATAAAGGGGATATCTTTATTTGATTTTGAAAAGATTTGGATATGTAAAATAATTTTCAAAGTACAAGGAATAAATTCATTGAGATTAAGGGTATATACCAAAAATGAAAGAAAGTTATGTTTACAATTTGATAGTAGTAACCTTTAAAAGTAGGTAAGTGATGGGATTGACAATAACCTTGGAAATATTGTATAACAGAGTAAAATAGAGTTTTAGAGATAAAGGAGTGATTTGGATGAAAGAAATATTTGAAAGAAGAAGTATTAGAAAATATATTGATAAGCCTATAAGTGAAGAAGACTTACATAAATTATTACGAGCAGGAATGTATGCTCCTTCAGCTGGGAACGAACATCCTTGGCATTTTATAGTTGTTAAAAATAAAGGAACACTACATAAAATACCTACCTTTCATCCCCATACCTTGATGCTTAAAGAAGCACCACTTGCCATAGTTGTATGTGGAGATACTAGCAATTTGAAATATGACGGTCTATTTTGGATTCAGGATATTTCGGCATGTATTCAAAATATATTATTAGAAGGGCAACATTTAGGACTTGGGACTTGTTGGTGTGGAGTATATCCTAGAGAAGAATTGGTCAATGGTGTTTCAGAATTATTAAATCTACCTGATCATATTAAACCAGCAGCTATAGTGGCTGTTGGGTATCCTGCAGAAGAAAGGGAAGTAAAGGAAAGATATAAGGAAGATAGAGTTCATTACGAGTCATGGATTGACTTTAAATAGATTTTTTAATAAAATAGAGGTAATTGAATAAGTTCTTTAGGTGCCCAATAGGGAGAATAGGGAAATCGGTGAAAGTCCGATACGTACCCAACACTGTAATGAGGAGTCCTTTACTATACCACTGGTAAATACCGGGAAGGAGTATTGTGACGAAGAATCTAAGTCAGGAGACCTGCCTAATAAGAATAGTCTTTCATGTGAAAGCATCGGTGATGACGGTAAAGTCCCGACCTTAGGTATATACTATGGTCTGGGATTTATTTTTTTGAAAAATTTGGAGGATGATATAATGAAAAATGAATTTTTTAAAGGTTTAAACATTAAAAATTCAAAGGAAAAAGAGCTTGAACTAGTCTTAAGTGAAATTATAAGAAATATTAAAAAGCTTGATTTATATTCAATTAAAGGTATGCAAGATAGACTTGATGCTAAAATTAAACCAATTAGAAGTTTAGGAGTGTTAGAGGATATTGCTGTTCAATTGGCTGGAGTACAGAGAAGTATATATCCTGTAGTTAAGGGAAAGGCAATCCTTTTAATGGCAGGAGATCATCATGTAGTTGAAGAAGGCGTAAGTGCAGCTCCCCAAGAAGTAACTGCTCAATTGTTTTATAGTTATTTAAATGGGGGAGGAGGAATTAATGTATTGGCTAATCATGCAGGCGCAGAACTTGTATGTAATGACATTGGAATTGCTATGGAGCTTAATCCACCTGAACTTATGTATAATCGTATAAAGAATGGCTCTGATAATATTTCGAAGGGTCCTGCTATGACGAGAGAAGAAACCTTAAAAGCTATTTTAACAGGAGCTAAAATAGCCTCTGATACAATAGAGTCAGGTGTAAATATACTAGCAACAGGAGAAGTTGGGATTGGGAATACTACTCCAAGTGCGGCGATTATAAGTGTAATTACAGGCTGCTTGGTTGAGGAAGCAACAGGTAGCGGTACTGGATTAAAGAATGATGCCTTAACCCATAAATGTGAAGTAATAAAGATAGCAATCCAGATTAATAATCCAAATCCTAATGATGCTATAGATATATTGTCTAAAGTAGGTGGATTAGAAATTGCTGCCATAGTAGGGGCAATTTTAGAAGCGGCTAATCAAGGCGTACCAACTATTTTAGATGGTATTATTTCTTCAGCTGCAGCTCTTGTTGCTGCAAAGCTTAATCCTTTTGTAATTGACTATATGATACCTTCCCATTCTTCAGAAGAAAAAGGGGAATTGATTGCTTTAAAACACATGGGATTAGAGCCAAGGTTATTCTTAAATATGAGATTAGGTGAGGGAACAGGCGCAGCTCTTATGTTCCCAATGGTAGAAGCAGCATTAAAAATTGCAGATGAAATGGCAACTTTTGATACTGCAGGAATTACCACAGGAGACTTCTAAGATTCTTAAGCATTGGATTTCTTCAAATAATAAGGTGCCCCCAAAATTAAAAATATGGGGGCACCTTATTATCCAGATTTTAGTACATTCCATTTTTATTCAGTTTGCTTTTTAATTGCTTCATATCCATATTAGCAAATATTAAGCCTGCTAATATGACAGTTACACCAATCCATTGAATCTGGGATAATTGCTCAGATAGTACTATTCTAGCAGTTAATAATCCAGTTATAGGGACTAACAATGAAATAGGAGATATCATACTCAATGGATATTTTGATATTAGAATGCTCCAAAATCCGTAAGCAAATAATGTGGAAGCAAATCCTAAGTAAAGTGCTGAAAATATGGATGTAGAATTTAAATTCATTAAAGAGCTAATAAGTGTAGCAGGTGTATCTATTAAAAGCGCAAGCCCTAGCATAGGAATAGGTGGCACTAGACTAGCCCATACAACCATGCTCAACATGTTAAGTTTTTCACCTCTAGCAGCTGCATTATTTGAAGCAGTACGCGTAACTATGTTTGAAATAGACCAGAAAAGAGGAGCACATATGGTTAGTAAAAGCGCTGCTAAAGGAATAGATGAAATTCCATTAGATAGAGAAGCAACCCCTATAATGGAGAGTCCTATAGCTGCAATTACAAATCCTATTAATTGTTTAGGCTTTATACTTTCTTTGAAAAACAAAGCACCTAAAAGTGGTGAAATAAATGCTTGTAATTGTGCAATGATAGATGCAAGTCCAGCTGGCATACCAATTTCCATGGCATAAAATAAACAACCGAACTGTCCGACTCCAACTGAAAAACCATAAGCTAATATATATTTCCATTCGATATTAGGTTTTTTTATAAAGAAAACAGCGGGAAATGCAACTAATATATATCTTAGTGCAACTAATAGCATAGACGGAACTCCGTTTAAGCCTAATCTAATAACAGTAAAATTAGCTCCCCATACTATTACAACTAATAATGCTAATAAAAAATCTTTTTTCTTCATCCTAGTCTCCTTAATTAAATTTAGGTAAGATAATATTATCATAATTAGCCAAATGACACAAATAGGAAAGTATGAACTATTGATTTTTACACTTGCTCTTATTAGCAGCTTATATTTCTGGGTATATATCAATAATATTAAGAAGAATGAAAAAGAATATAGGAGGCTTTTTAATGTCCAATGAAAATATAAATAAATCTAAAGATAGATTAAATAATCCTAAAGAATCGGAAAAGGAAGAGATAGTATTATTAGATGATGAACTCGAAAATGTTTCTGCTGGTGTAATTGAAACATGTTCTTGGTGTGGAGGTTTAAATTTTGATAGGAATGGTATGTGTATCGATTGTGGACATTATTGATATAAAAGCACTATATTTATCAAAGTATAAACTGTTAGCTTTTCTTATTATAAGAATCTAAGATTTACGGGTATACATAATTTGTGTTATGATAATAAAAAAGAATACGGAGGTTATTATTATGTCCAAAGTCAATATAAAAACATCTAAAAATGAATTAAAGGATGCTAAAGAATCTGAAAAGGAAATTACAGCATTATCAGATGATGAACTCGAAAATGTTTCTGGCGGTGTTGTCAATGGGGGATATTGTATTTGGTGTCGAAGCTTTAACGACCCTTGTGATTGTTATAAGAAAAAATAGTATTACATAATAAAAGTATTTACGAAATAGTTATAGCAGAGTTTATTTTTAATAAGCTCTGCTATTTTTTTGAATTATCTAAATATCTGTTGCAAAATCCAGAGTAGCATAGTTAGCTTTATTTCTCAATTAGGATACGATTGCTTGCTTGAAGTGTAAGAAGATAGGGAATAAATAATATATTATGTGAATTATGGCGATAAATAAGTTCCTAAAAAAATCTGGTATAAAAAATCAGAAAAGAGGAGGCTATATAATTATGATTATAAAAAAGGAAGATTTAAAAGTAGCTAATGTTGATAAACTTCAGAATGGTATCGGATCTACTAAAATTACTCATATAACTGATATTGAAGGATTATGTCAAAAGGGTAGATTATTCAGTATTATGGAACTAGAGCCAGGATGCTCTGTAGGAAGTCACACCCATAATAATGATTTTGAATTATATTATATTTTAGAAGGTGAAGGAGAAGTTACTGACGACGGAGTTGTTAAAAAAATCTATCCCGGTGATGTTATGGTTACTCATAATGGTCATGAACACTCTTTAAAGAACAGTGGAGAGAGCACTCTTAAATGGGTAGCATTGATACTTTATGTTTAAACTAAGTTCTAGTAACAAAGGAAGTCTTTTAGTACTTATAGCAGTAGTTTTATGGAGTGTTATGGGACTTATTATAAAGACGGTTGAAGCTAGTGCAATCTGGATTCTTATTATTAGAAGTTTTACTGGAGGATTATTTTTATCTCCCTTTATATTTAAAGAAAAGATATATCCTTTAAAGAATGTTATAATCACGAGTATTTTAATGGTGGTGTTTTTTCTATCATTTACAATTACTACACGCATTTCCAGTTCAGCCATGGCGGTTTCCATGCAAACTGCAGCACCTATGTATGTAATTGGGTATGGATTTTGTAAAAATAAGAAGATTGATTTGAAAAAATTGATCACCTTATTATTAATTTTCATTGGAGTATCTTTAAATGTACTAAGTAGCTTTAAATCTTCAAATAATCTAGGAATGCTTACAGGGTTGATAATTGGAGTTTGTTATGTTCTATATTCAGTAAGTTTAAAGAAAATAGAAAATGGTTCAGCCTTAGGAATAGTATCACTTATAAATTTAGTTACAACCATTATTTATTTGCTAATACTACCTTTTAATTATTCAACTCCGCCTACTTCTTTAAAGGATATTTTTCTCCTCACTTTTGCAGGAATAGCTGTATCAGGACTTTCTTATGCATCATATGGAGAAGGCCTTAAAAATATTACTGTTGAAAAAGCTATGATTATAGGTCTTGCTGAACCAATTTTAAATCCAATTTGGGTGTTTTTGGGAAATGGAGAAATACCCGAACCTATGACTATTATAGGACTTATTTTTATATTAATAGGTGCACTTTCGGATATATTGTTTAGAAAAGAAAAAATAGAACAAAATGGCCTAAGTTAATTTAAAGAAAAGAAGGGATATTATGTCAAAAAAAGTTTTAATAATTGGAGGAGTTGCTGGAGGCGCTACTGCCATGGCAAGACTCAGGAGACTTGATGAAAATGCTGAAATAGTTTTATTAGAAAGAGGAGAGTATGTATCCTTTGCTAATTGTGGGCTTCCATATTATATTGGAGGAAATATAAAGGAGAGGGATTCACTTTTAGTACAAAAACCGGAAGCTCTAAAATCTAAATTCAATATTGATATTAGAACAAAGTCAGAAGTAATTAAGATCTTAAAAGAAGATAAGAAGGTTATTGTAAAAAATTTGGAGAATGAAAATACCTATGAAGAAAGTTATGATTATTTAATCATGTCTACTGGCTCGACTCCTATAAAACCACCTATACCTGGTATTGATTCCCCGAATATATTTAGTCTTTGGAATATTCCTGATACTGATAGAATTAAGAATTTTATTGATAATAATAAACCTCGTAAAGCTGTTGTTGTGGGAGGAGGCTTTATTGGCCTCGAAATGGCTGAAAACCTCTATGATTTAGGAATGGAAGTTTCTATTGTTGAAATGTTAGACCAAGTAATGGCCCCTATTGATTTTGAAATGGCTGAAATAGTTCATGAGCACTTGATCTCTAAAGGTGTTGATTTACATCTTAAAGATGGAGTCAGCAAATTTGAATATGTAAATGGAGAAACCGTTATTACTCTTCAATCTGGAGAAGAGGTTAAGGGGGACCTGATAATCCTTTCTATTGGAATTAGGCCTAATGGAGAATTAGCTAAAGATGCTGGCTTAGCTCAAAATGCCCGTGGTGGAGTTGTGGTAGATAAGTATTTAAAGACATCAGATGATTTTATATATGCTATTGGTGATGTTATAGAGGTAGAAGACTATGTAAATAAGGTACAAACTATGGTTCCATTAGCAGGACCAGCAAATAAGCAAGGAAGGATTGTAGCTAATAATATACTAGGAAACCAAAAGGAAGAGTATAAAGGTACACAAGGGACTAGTATTGCAAAGATATTTGATTTAGCAGTTGCTAGCACTGGAAGCAATGAAAAGACTCTAAATAAAATGGGAAAGGAATATAAAAAGGATTATCTTATATCATTAATCCATGTGAATTCCCATGCAGGATATTATCCAGGAGGACTACCATTATCCTTAAAGCTCATCTATGATTTGCAAGGGAAAATTTTAGGTTCACAAATTGTAGGCTATGATGGTGTAGATAAAAGAATTGATGTTATTGCAAGTGTCATTAGATTTGGCGGTAGTGTAAATGATTTGATGGATTTAGAGTTAGCTTATGCTCCTCCGTATTCCTCTGCAAAGGATCCTGTAAATATGATTGGCTATACTGCTGACAATTTGCTAAAGGGAATATCTAGTCAAATTCTTTGGAGAGAAGTAGAAGGCTTGGATAAAGAAAGTACCATTTTCCTTGATATACGTGAAGATGCAGAATTAAGTGTAGGATCTATAAAGAATTCAATACACATACCATTAGGACAGCTTAGAAATAGAATAGAAGAACTTGATAGAGAAAAGCTTATAATACCTTATTGCGCCATAGGTCTTAGAGGTTATATAGCCGAGAGAATATTGAAAAGCAAAGGATTTAATGCTATGAATCTAGCAGGAGGTTTTAAGACTTATAAAACACTTTATATGAAAGAAAATACCGCTTATGATCCAAAATCCTTCAGTGATTCTGGAATAAGTAAATCTCAAGAAAAGCCTTTGTCTAATGAAACATTCAAATTAGATGCCTGTGGCCTTTCATGTCCTGGTCCTATTATGAGGGTATCAGAAAAGATGAATACTCTTCAGGATGGAGATTTACTCCAAGTTACAGTTACAGATCCAGGTTTTTTAAATGATATAAAAGCATGGTGTAAAAATACAAATAACCGTTTTATAAGCGACAAGAAAGAGGATAAAAGCTGGGTTGTTGTTATACAAAAGGGATTAGGAGTTGATGCTGCTAGTATAAGTGAAGAAGTTCCTCAGAAGCGAGGAAAAACACTAGTTGTATTTAGTGGAGACCTTGATAAAGCTATAGCTTCATTTATCATAGCTAATGGTGCAAGAAGTATGGGGGATGATGTAAATATGTTCTTCACTTTCTGGGGACTTAATATCTTGAGAAAACAAGAGAATGTGAATGTGCAAAAAGATTTTATGGGAAATATGTTTGGCCAATTGATGCCTAAAGGAGCTTCAAAGCTTGGGATTTCCAAGATGAATATGGGTGGTCTAGGCGGCAATATGATTAGAATAGTTATGAAGAATAAAAACATTTCATCTCTTGATGAGTTGATGAAACAGGCAATAGATTCAGGAATCAAGCTTACTGCATGTCAAATGTCAATGGATGTAATGGGTATTACAAAAGAAGAGCTGATTGATGGTGTTGAAATTGGTGGTGTTGCTACAATGCTATCCGATGCAAATCAAAGTTCTGCAAGTTTTTTCATCTAGAAACATTAGGTTTGATTCTCTTTGTTTCACAAGTATAGATTATTGTTTATGGAGGTTTTGTTTATGAAAAATATAATTATGTTTACAACTTCAACTTGACCACATTGTAAAACAGCGAAGGAGTATCTTCGAAACAAAGGCTATTCATATGAAGAAAGAGATGTCAATAAAGATATGGCTGCAAGAAATGAGATGATAAAGAGGGGAATCCAGGGAGTACCTGCATTTATTATTGGAAATGATGTTGTAGTTGGATTAGATACATCTAGAATAGAAGGACTATTGGATTATTCAGTTATAAGTTGTCCAAAATGTTCAGCTAGACATAGAATTCCTAAAGGTAAAGGAAGAATAAAAATCACTTGTTCCAAATGTAAAAATGTATTTGAAGCGAACTCATAATGTCTTATCAATGAGTTTAGAACATATGTTGGAGGGATAAATTTGAAATATGATTTTGTATTAAAGGAAACAGATGGTAAGGATATATCTTTAAATGATTTTAAGGGTAAAAATGTTGTACTTTATTTCTATTCCAAAGATAATACATCAGGTTGAACAACTGAAGCCCTAGAGTTCGTGGAGCTACTGAAGGAATTTGAAAAACTAGATACCATCATACTGGGAATAAGTAGGGATAGTTTGAAATCTCATGCTAAATTTAGGGACAAATATAATATTCCATTTTTACTCCTTAGTGATGAGACAGAGGAAGTGCATAATCTATTCGAGGTTATGAAGTTGAAAAAGATGTATGGCAAAGAGTATTTAGGAGTAGAAAGATCTTCATTCATATTTGATAAAGATGGCAATTTAATTAAAGAATTTAGAAATGTAAAAGCAAAAGGGCATGCAAAAGAAGTTTTGGATTTTATTAAAGAGATATAAGTATAAAAACCTATTAAAAAACCCACTGGAAACATTACAGCCAGTGGGTCTTTTCGTTAATCTGAAATAAAAATAATTTCATCTAATGCTTCTTTATAAGCTATTTTTATGGAAATCCTACCCACAATACTATATAATTAGGTTAATGATAAATCATATATTTAGCCTTATTGCATTGGTGTTATGAAATTGCTATGGAATTTATTCTGATACTTAAATTAGAATAAAGTAATTACGTGATTAAACTATTGGTATTATAGATTTTAGGATGGTGGAAAGATGGATTTTTTAGCAGGACTTAATGGTAGGCAGAGAGAAGCGGTTCTTCATACAGAAGGACCTTTACTTATTATGGCAGGGGCAGGCAGTGGAAAAACAAGGGTAGTGACCCATAAGATAGCCTACCTTATAGAGGAAAAAAATATTTATCCAGGCAATATTCTTGCCATAACCTTTACAAATAAGGCTGCTGCAGAGATGAAGTCTAGAGTAGGTGACCTACTTAATACAGATGTGAATCATATGTGGATGGGAACCTTCCACTCTATTTGTGTGCGCATTTTGAGAAGAGATATAGATAAGATTGGCTATGATAGAAGCTTTACCATCTATGATAGGGATGACCAAAAGACCGTAGTCAAGGAATGTATAAAGGAATTGAATGTAGATAAGGATATGTATAAAGAAAATACAGTTATAGCAAGAATAAGTGGGTTTAAGGATGAAGGGGTTAACCCAGATACATTTATTAATTTAAATTATCAGGATTTTAGGGAAAGAAATATTGGTGAAATTTATGCACTTTATCAAAAGAAGCTAAAAAGAAATAATGCCCTGGACTTCGATGACCTATTAATAAAAGCAGTTGAGCTACTAGAAGAGAATCCGGATATACTTGATTACTATCAAAAGCGATTTAAATATATATTTGTAGATGAATATCAAGATACTAATAAGATTCAATATAGATTTGTAAAGATGCTTTCAAAGCATCATGGAAATATATGCGTTGTAGGTGATTCCGACCAATCAATATACTCCTGGAGAGGTGCAGATATATCTAACATCCTGGATTTTGAAAAGGACTTTCCTGGTGCAAAGGTAGTGCTTTTGGAACAGAACTACAGGTCTTCCCAGAGTATATTAAACGTTGCAAATAGTGTGATAAAGCAGAACTTTGGGAGGAAGGATAAAAATCTTTGGACTGACAACTCCGAAGGGGATACTGTAGTTTACGAATCCTGCGATTATTCAGAGGAGGAGGCCTTCTTTGTAGCCAAGAAGATTCGAGAATTTATGGATAAAGGGTATAGACCATCTGATTTTGCCATTCTTTACAGGACCAATGTTCAATCAAGACCTTTTGAGGAAGCTTTTATGACTGAGCACCTTCCATATAAGATAGTAGGGGGCCTAAAGTTCTATGACCGTAAGGAAGTTAAGGATATTATCGCATATATCAAATTCGTTCAAAATCCTAATGATAATGTTTCCTTAAAAAGAATTATCAATACTCCAAAGAGAGGAATTGGTGCTTCTACAATTGAAAAAATTGAGGAATATGCAATTGAGACTAATGATTCCATATATGGGGCTATTCTATCAATGGAGGAAATACCTGCCCTTACAGGAAGAGCTAGAAGTAGCATTAAGCCATTTGTGGAATTGATGAATAGATTTATGGCTATGAAGGAAATAATGGGGATTAAGGAATTCGTAGAAGAGGTTATTAAAACCTCGGGTTATATTGCTGAACTTGAGAAGGAAGGAACTATTGAGGCAAAGACCAGAATCGAAAATATTCAGGACTTTATATCAGTTGCCTTAGCCTTTGAAGAAAAGAATGAAGGAGCAACTATGGAGGACTTTTTATCCACTATTTCTCTTATGTCTGATGTGGATAAAACAGAAGATACAGATAATATGATTACCCTAATGACAGTTCACAGTGCTAAGGGCCTGGAGTTTCCTGTGGTATTTCTTGTAGGTATGGAGGATGGACTATTCCCAATTTCTAGATCCTTTGAAAACGACCAGGATATGGAGGAAGAAAGACGTCTTTGTTATGTAGCAGTAACTAGAGCTGAAAAGCATCTTTTTATTACAAATGCAAAGAGGCGAACTATTTATGGGAATACGAACTATACCTTGCCTTCAAGATTCCTTGATGAGATGGGGGATACAATTGAGAGAACTGCGCCTAAAAAGGTAGCTTATAGTCAGGAAAGTGAAATTCCAAGAAAAGTTAGGCCTGAAGAAAAACTAATAAACGTTCTGGATTACAGCAAGCCTAATTTGAGTACACCTAAGCCTATAGTTAGAAATAAGGAAGAATTGGGACTTGAAGTTGGAACCAAAATCAAGCATAAGAAGTGGGGAATTGGAACTGTAGTTATGATTAAGAAGAGGGATGATGGAGAAAGAGAGATTACCATTGCTTTCGATAAGGAAGGGCTTAAAAAACTTGTAGAGTCCATTGCCCCAATAGAGGTAGTAGGTTAGGAGGGAAGCTTTGAGTAAAGAGGAAAGAATCAACGAACTAATTGAATTAATAGACGAACTGAATTATAACTATTACACCTTAGATTCTCCCAAAATCAGCGATAAGGAATATGATGCTCTTTATGATGAGCTAGTGAACCTTGAAAGGGAAACTGGAATTATATATCCCTATTCTCCCACACAGAGGGTTGGAGGGAACGTGCTTGAGAAGTTTGAAAAGCACACCCATCTTGCAAAGCTTTGGAGTCTTGATAAGTGTCAAAGCTACGAGGAGCTAATAAATTGGGATAATAGAGTTAGAAAGTCCATTGAGGATTATAATAGAAATAATGAGGAACAACTGCCGAATCCTGAATATGTTTTAGAGTATAAATTTGATGGTTTGACTGTCAATTTAACATATAGAGATGGTAACTTGGTACAAGGTGCTTCAAGGGGTAATGGTTCCGTTGGAGAGGGGATTTTAGAGCAGCTTAAGACCATTAAGTCCATTCCGATGAAGGTGAATTTCAATAATACTGTAGAGATTCAAGGAGAGGGTTTGATGCCTTTATCCTCCTTAGAGGAATACAACAAAGACGCTACCGAGCCTCTAAAGAATGCAAGAAATGCAGCAGCTGGAGCGTTGAGAAATTTAGATCCGAGGGTCACAGAAAAAAGAAAATTGATTGCCTTCTTTTACAACGTAGGGTATGTGGAAGGGCTAAGCTTTAGTACTCATATGGAAATACTGGATTTTCTAAAAAAGAACAAGTTTCCTGTCTATGATTATGCTAAGTGCTTTAACTCCATGGAAGATTTAATAGAAGAAATTGAAAGTAATAATGATAGAAATAAACTGGATATACTAACAGACGGAATGGTAATTAAAATAAATGATATAAGAACTAGAGAAGTACTTGGATATACAAATAAATTCCCAAGATGGGCTGTTGCATATAAGTTTGAGGCAGAGGAAGTAAGTACCCGTCTACTAAGTGTGGAATGGAATGTTGGAAGAAGTGCCAAGGTTACTCCTACTGCACTTTTAGAACCTGTTGATATTGGTGGAGTTACGGTAAAACGTGCAACCTTAAATAATTATGATGATATTGAACGAAAAGGTGTTAGAATTAACTCAAGGGTTTTAATCAGAAGGTCCAATGATGTTATTCCTGAGATATTAGGATCTTTAGATACAGATGAAGAAACCTTCCTAATAGAAAAGCCGACTCATTGTCCTTATTGTGAAAGCGAGCTTATTCAAAACGGAGTGCATATATTCTGCCCTAACTCCCTATCTTGTAAGCCTCAGCTAGTTTCAAGGCTAGTTCACTTTGCAAGTCGTGATGCAATGAATATTGAAGGATTTAGTGAAAAAACTGCTGAAAGGCTTTTAGATGAGCTAAATATTAGAGACTTATCTGAAATCTATGAGATAAAATTTGAAGATTTAAGAAAGCTTGAGGGATTTAAGGACAAGAAGAGCCAAAATCTCATAGATGCCATTGAAAGAAGTAAAAGTGTGACTTTAGCGGCCTTTATATATGCCCTTGGGATATCAAATGTTGGTATAAAAACAGCAAATGACCTTGCAAATCACTTTAAATCCTTAGATAATATAAAAAAAGCAACTTATGACGAGTTGATAACTGTTGGAGAAATCGGAGATATTATAGCCAATAGTATTTTAGAATTTTTCAATGATGAAAGGATATTAGAAGCTATAGACAAGCTTCTAAGTGAAGGTGTCAATCCTCACTTCGAGAAATTGAAGATAGAGGAGTCTATTTTCACTGGTAAAACCGTTGTTATAACTGGTACAATTGAAGGGTTGTCAAGAAATGAAATCAAGGATATAGTTGAAAGAAAGGGCGGCAAAGTAGCTGGCTCAGTAAGCAAGAAAACTGACTACGTGATAGTAGGCGAAGACGCAGGCTCAAAATACGACAAAGCAGTAGAGCTGGGAATAGAAATTATTGATGAAGAAAGACTAAAAAAAATAGTGAACAATGACTATAGGGAATGACCCTAATCACTGTTCATTGTTAGTTGTTAGTTGTTCACTGAAATAGAGGAGGTTTATATATGATTACTAAAGATGATGTGCTATATATAGCTGAAATAGCTATGCTTAGCTTTCCTGAGGAGGAAGTGGATATATTTACTGAGAAGTTTCAACAGGTAATCGACTTCGTAGATACAATAAAAGAAGTCAATACGGATAATGTTGAGCCAACATTTTCAATAAATGACGATACTCAAGTCCTAAAGGATTATGAAGGAGATGATGTTCTTACTCGAGAAGAGGTACTTCAAAATACAAAAGAGCATCAATATGGATATTTTAAGATTTTAAGAGTAGTAGAATAAGGGGTGGATTAAGTGGATATAACCAGTCTAAAAGCATGGGAAATGAAGGATAAACTCTTCAACAAGGAGCTTTCCAGTAGGGAAATTATAGAAGCACATATAAAGAAAATAGAAGAAAAAGAACCACAAATCAACGCATTTATAACATTAAATAAGGAAAACGCCTTAAAGGAAGCAGACAGAATTGATGAAAAGATTGCTAGAGGAGAGAAAATGGAGGATCTAGCTGGGCTTCCTATAGGTATTAAGGATAACATAGTAACTAAGAATTTAAGAACTACATGTGCATCCAGGATATTGGAAAACTTCATTCCTCCTTATGATGCTACAGTAATTGAAAATATAAAGAGAAAAGATGGTATAGTTATTGGTAAGACTAACCTAGATGAATTTGCAATGGGTGCCTCTACTGAGACATCATATTTTGGTAAAACCAGAAATCCTGTTAATCATAATGTTGTTCCTGGAGGTTCCTCAGGTGGCTCTGCTGCTGCTGTAGGTGCTAATGAGGTTCCATTGGCATTGGGTTCCGATACAGGAGGTTCAGTTAGACAGCCTGCAAGCTACTGTGGAGTAGTTGGGATTAAGCCTACCTATGGGGTGGTATCAAGATATGGTGTTGTACCAATGGCCAATACCCTTGATCAGGTAGGTACTTTTGGTCGTGATGTAAGAGATGCAGTACTTATGCTAAATGCAGTTAAGGGCTACGATAGAAGGGATTCCACTTCTTCGAAGAGGGTAATTCCTGATTACCTAATTGATAAGGATAATTCCAATGATTTAAGGTTCCTCAAGGATATGAAGGTGGCACTTCCTAAGGAATATGTGGAATTAAAATCATCAAATAAGGATATTCAAGATTTATTCGAAAAATCTGTTAAGATATTTGAAGATAATGGTGCGAAGATAGAATATATTTCTCTTCCCCATTTAAAATATGCCCTTGAGACATATTATATTATTATGACATCTGAAGTTAGTTCAAACTTAGCTAGATTTGATGGTATCAGATATGGCCATAGATCGGAAAAATATGAAACTATAAATGAGCTTTATACTAATTCCAGAACTGAAGGCTTTGGTGAAGAGGTAAAGAGAAGAATTATGACTGGAACTTATTCCTTAAGTGCAGGATATGCCGAAGAGCATTATAAGAAGGCGTTAAAGGTTAGAACCCTTATAAAAGAGGATTATGATAAAGCATTTGAAAATCATGATATAATTTTATCCTTAGTATCTCCTATACTTCCATTTGAATTTGATTCTATTATTAAGGACCCTGTAGAAATGTACAAGGCGGACCTTTATACAGTGCCAATAAACATAGCTGGACTTTGTTCGATTTCCCTTCCAATGGGTAAAGTTGATGGACTACCAGTAGGATTACAAATTACTGGGGATAGGTTTATGGAGGAAAAGATTATCAAGGCTGCACTAGGCTATGAAAGGGCGGTGTTATAATGGCTTTTAAGACCATAGTAGGTTTAGAGATTCATGTTGAATTATCAACTAAACATAAAATGTTTTGCAATTGCCCTAATGTATATGGTGCAGAGGCCAACACTCAAGTCTGTCCTATATGCTTAGGTCTTCCGGGAGCACTTCCAGTTGTTGAGAAAGAAGCTGTGGAGTATGCAATTAGAGCTGGAATTGCTTTTAACAGTAAGATTTCTAATATTATTAGAATGGACAGAAAGAACTACTTCTATCCAGACTTGACTAAAGGATATCAAATTTCCCAAGCTGATCTTCCATTGTGTGATGGCGGATTTATTGAGATTGAGTTGGAAGAAGGCACTAAGAAGATTACATTGAATAGAATTCACATCGAAGAGGATACAGGAAAGCAGACTCATACAGATGATGGAGTTTCACTATTGGACTTCAATAGAGCTGGTGTGCCTTTAATTGAAATTGTATCTAATCCTGATATGAACTCAGCAGAGGAAGCAAGACTATTTTTAGACAATTTAAGGGCTACCTTAAAATATATAGGAGTTTCTGACGTCAGAATGGAAGAAGGCTCCCTAAGATGTGATGTAAATATCAATATAGTAGATAAAGAAAGAGGATTAAAATCCAATATTTCAGAAATAAAAAATCTTAACTCCTTTAAAGCAGTTGTGAAAGCAATTGAATTTGAAGAGAATAGACATAAAAAGCTTCTTGAAGCTGGTAATAATACTGAAAAAGAAACCAGAAGATGGGATGAGACTAAGGGTGAAACAATCCTTATGAGAAAGAAATTTGGAGCAGCAGATTATAGATTTGCATTTGATGGTGATATCCCTCCAGTAGATGTTTCAAATGAATGGATTGAAGAAATTAGAAAATCCCTTCCTGAGCTTCCACATCACAAGAAGGAAAGATTTATGAATGACTATGGATTATCTTCTTATGATGCAGGAGTTCTTACACAATCAAAAGAGTTATCTTTATTCTTCGAGGATACATTAAAATATATTGATGATAGCAAGCTTGTATCTAATTGGATAATGGGTGATGTATTGAGAAGACTTAAGGATGAGGAACAGGAAATTGATGATATTAAATTTACTTCTAAGGATTTAGCAGATCTTTTAGTCCTAGTTAAGGATGGCAAGATTAATAATAATACAGGCAAGAAGGTCCTAAGGGAGATGTTTGATACTGGCAAGTCACCTGATGTTATAGTTAAAGAACAAGGCTTGATACAAATCAGTGATGAAAGTGCTTTGATAGTTATTATAGAAGATGTTCTTAATAATAATGAACAATCGATTATAGATTTTAAAAATGGTAAGGATAGAGCTATAGGATTCCTAGTAGGACAAATAATGAAGGCATCAAAGGGCAAGGCAAACCCACAAGTTGTAAATAAATTGCTTATGGAAGAAATCAATAAACGTTAAGAAATTTAAAAGAATCCTCAGCTTAAGGACTGAGGATTCTTAGTAATACTATTATTTAACCTACTCTTTTTTTCCTTATCCATAAAATAAGGACAGTTATTAATAGGAGTGCTTGATGGAGGCGTTATTTCATTTAATGTACAAAGACCATCGTTTTCATAGAAACACTTTTCTGAGCATTGTATCATAAATTACCTCCTTAAGTTATATTGGTCTTATTCTATCCAGTAATTTTAAAAATATCCTTTAATAAACCCATGAAATAGTTGTAAAATCTTGAAAAAAATATAATTTTTTAAATAACAATATAGGGGGATTCTATGGAAATAGGAAAGGTACCAAATGAGGTCTTAGAAAAAATAGTTTTTTCAAATATAAAGTTTAAGCGAAAGGAAGTTCTTGTAAGTTCAGCCATTGGAGAGGACAATGGAATCATCGATTTTGGAGAAGATGTGTGCGTAGTCAGTACTGATCCAATCACAGGAGCTACAAAGGATATTGGAAGTCTTGCAATTCATATATCATGTAATGATGTAAGTACAAGTGGAGCTGAGCCAATAGCAGTGCTACTTACAATTCTATGTCCTCCTAAAACTACCGAGGATGAGCTCCAGCAGATAATGGAAGATGCTTCATTAGCAGCTGCTGGATTAAACGTTGAAATTATGGGTGGGCATACAGAAGTAACAGATGCTGTAAATAGGGTTATAATCAGCACGACAGTTATTGGTATGCAAAAAAAGAATAAGTTGCCAGACCATAATAATATAAAGGTAGGAGATAAGGTCGCAATTACTAAATATATAGGCATAGAGGGCTCTTCTATAATAGCTAAAGAGCTGGAAAATGAGCTGACTGAAAAAATAGGTTCAGATAAGGTATCTGAAGCACAGGCATTAGATAGATATTTAAGTGTAGTCAAAGAAGGAATAATTGCAGGAAAATACAATGCTAAATATATGCATGATATAACAGAAGGCGGAGTATATGGAGCTCTATGGGAGGCATCCATGGCTATTAAGAAAGGAATCTTAATCTATGAGGAAAGCATTCCAATCCTTGACGTAACTAAGGAAATTTCTGAATTGCTAAAAATTGATCCTTATAGACTAATATCAAGCGGAAGTATGGTTATAATTATCGGTGGAGAAGATTTTAATAAATTAAGTAAGGAACTTGAAGAAAATGGGGTTAAAATCACTGCCATAGGTGAAGTAACTGAAGAGGGAATTTATTCAGTAAGGGCAGGATTTAAGGAGGAAATAGCTCCTCCTGGAAGTGATGAGTTGTATAAAGTATTTAATAGGGATTAGTGTTTTTTCTTGACAGTTAAACTTCTAACTGATAATATATCATTGTCAAGATGAATAAATGCTCATAAATGTTCCATAATAACAGTGATATGGTATTCCATACACCAAATTATTTAACTATGAGCGAAAGTGTACCTAGGGTTCCGAAGGAGAAGTCCTTGCTGGTCCAAGCGGTACAAATACATTAGTATTACACCGAAGGGATAAAAGCCCAGTCGGGTAGGTTTCGCTTCCTACCCTACTGGGTATTATTTATTTTTGAAGAATCCATTAGAAAAAAGGAGATCGAAAAAATGAAATTAACTTACCAAGGAAAAACTAAGGATGTTTATGCATTAGAAGATGGAAATTATCTATTGAAGTTTAAAGATGATGTAACAGGAACTGATGGTGTTTTTGATCCAGGTGCAAATACAGTAGGTTTGACAATTGAAGGTGCTGGAAAGGCTGGTCTTAGACTTACACAGTTCTTCTATGAGAAGCTTAACAGCATGGGTATTCCAACCCACTTTGTTTCTGCGGATATTGAAAACTCAACAATGACTGTACTTCCTGCAACAGTATTCGGACAGGGAGTTGAAGTTATTTGTCGTTATAGAGCAGTAGGAAGTTTTTTAAGAAGATATGGCAAATATGCAACTGAAGGTCAACCACTAGATGCTTATGTAGAGGTAACTTTAAAGGATGATGATAGAAACGATCCTCTTATTACTGATGAAGCACTAGAAATGCTTGGTATTATGACAAAAGATGAATATATGGTTTTATCTGATTTAACAAAGAAAATAGGCAGTGTTGTAAAGGATGAACTTGCTAAAAAAGGTTTAGAACTTTATGACATTAAATTTGAGTTTGGAAGAATAGGTGAAGACAAGCATATTGCACTTATAGATGAGATCTCCGGCGGAAACATGAGAGCCTATAAGGGAGAAGAGTATATAGAGCCTTTAAAATTAGAGCAGATAATGCTAGGTTAGTATACCTATTAAGGAGGAATCACTATGAGTGGAGTAGTAGGTATTTACAGTAAGGAAAGAAGCAATATTTCTCAGATACTATACTATGGACTATATGCTATCCAACATAGAGGCCAAATTAGTACAGGTATAGCAGTTAATAATAATGGGTTTATTGATTATCATAAGGATTTAGGCCTTGTTCATGAGGTTTTTTCAAAGGATACAATTGAAAGACTTAGAGGCGATATCGGAATAGGTCATGTAAGATATGCATATGGTGGAGAGGCACAGAACCTAGTAAACACTCAACCTTTTGTTGTAGGATATAAAAAAGGTGCCTTGGCTCTGGCTCATGATGGTAGCATAGTGAACTTTAAGAAGCTAAGACGTGAGATGGAGGACAATGGAGCCATTTTTCAAACGGATATAGATACAGAAGTTATTGCAAATCTAATCGCTAGATATCACAAAGAAAATGTTGAAGATGCTGTTATTAAAGCTCTTGAAGTAATTAAGGGGTCCTATGGCATGGTCATAATGACTAGTGATATTTTAATAGGTGCAAGAGACCCTTATGGACTTAAACCTTTGGCCATTGGTAAAGTAGGTAATGATTATATAATAGCCTCTGAAACATGTGCATTTGACACTATAGGAGCAGAATTTATAAGAGATGTAGAACCTGGAGAAGTAGTGGTAGTAGATGGAAGTGGACTCAGAACAGTATCTCATAAGCCACAGAAAAGAAATTTGTCCTTGTTTGAGTTGATTTACTTTGCAAGGCCGGATAGTAGAATAGATGGAAAAAGCGTTTATATGAGTCGATTAGAAGCAGGTAAGGAGCTTGCAAAGATGCATCCTGTAGATGCAGATATAGTTATAGGAGCTCCGGATTCAGGTACTGTAGCAGCTATTGGATATGCAACAGGCTCAGGAATTCCATATGCAGAAGGACTTATTAAGAATAGATATGTAGGCAGAACTTTTATTCAGCCTACCCAGGAATTGCGTGAACAAGGAGTAAGAATCAAGCTTAATCCTCTTAAGGAAAATATTCAAGGAAAGAGGGTAATTCTTGTAGATGACTCTATAGTACGTGGTACTACCATGAAGCAGACAGTAAATATGATTAGAAGTGCTGGTGCTAAGGAGATTCATATAAGGATAGCATCACCTCCAGTTCTTTATCCATGCTACTTTGGTATGGATACGCCAAGTAAGGAAAACCTCATTGCTGCTAATATGTCTAAGGAAGAAATTAGAAAACTTCTTGAGGTAGAATCCCTAGAGTTTATAACCTTAGAAGGGTTGCTTGAAGC
This sequence comes from uncultured Tissierella sp., assembly GCA_964485455.1. GTDB lineage: Bacteria > Bacillota > Clostridia > Tissierellales > Tissierellaceae > Tissierella_B. Next base: position 11,226 of record CAZAJU010000003.1, on the reverse strand, counting down.
AGTAGGTGGCGATGATGGATATTACACAGGTTGCTTTACAGGTGAATATCCAGTAATGCCGGAAGAATAAAAGCAGGAACAAGGAATAATTTAAGAGTTAAAAGAGAAGATTCTAGTTACATAGAATTCTTCTCTTTTGTTTTTTAATTTTACCTATTCCATGTTACCTGTTCACTATTTTCTGGTTCTATATTAAATTATGATTACAAAATCCCTAATTTATTGACATAAGAATTGGCATAATGATATAAATAACTTAAGATGATTACTTGTAAGGAGGTAAAAGGGAGGTTTTAGAATGAAGCGATGGTTTATCATAATATCGCTGTTTATCTCGATTTTATTATTTAGTTCCATGGCATTTGCTGCTAATAATATAATCAACGTAAGTATGAATGGAAGTAGGGTTCAAGTAAAAGAAGTTCCAGTCCTAATGGATGGACAAGCAATTTTATCAGAAGTTCCTTCTTTTGTTTATGTTGATAGGACGTTGGTGCCTATAAGATTTGTTGCAGAGGGTTTTGGAGCTGAAGTTAAATGGGATCAAGCAACGAAAACCGCCACAGTTCGTCATGACAGCAAGGTGGTAAAGCTTACTATTGACAGTAACAAAGTAGTCGTAAACAATTCTAGTCAAGTATTGGACAACAATTCAATTCCTAAGCTGGTTACTTTTTCAAATGAAGATTCAAGAACCATGGTACCAGTTAGATTTGTATCTGAAGTATTAGGATATAATGTGAGTTGGGATGATATAAATCAGATAGCATATATCAATTCCAGTAGTGAGGATGTCGAAGTTATTGACCTAAATCCTGAAGTTAATGAACCGGAGAAAGCAGTTATCGCGCACCCCACAGTTCCGTCTTCAACAACTACCATAACAGGTATTGATGTTGTGAAAGGAAGTACATCTAATAACACACTTGTAATTAAGAGTAATCAACCGATATCATATGATTCATTTTTCTTATCTGATTCAAATAAGCTGGTAATAGACATTAAAGATACAGTGCTAAACATCCCAGGAAAAGCTGGACAACCTGGAGAAATAGCGGCAAGTGACCAGGATTTTAAAAGAGTTACTTATTCACAATATGGTATTTCACCGTATGTAACTAGAATAGTAGTAGAGCTTACAAAAAAATCAGACTATAAATTTTATACAACACCTGATGGAAAAACTACAACTTTAGCAATTAATGATTATGAATTCAATGGTATTGAAGTAGATATGGTAGATGGTAAGGAAACCTTAGTAATCGAGGGTTTAGGACGAGTTAAATACAATGTGATGAAGCTAAAATCCCCTGAGAGAATAGTTATCGACCTTATGGATACTAATCTAGGAAATAAAGCTACAAGCTATGATATAAAAACAGGTTTTATTAAGGGAGTAAGGGTATCCCAATTTGGTGGAGACAATAACTATAGTCCTGGAGATAGAATAGTAAGAATCGTATTGGACATTATTGATGGGGTTGAAAATCCTGAAGTAAAAATAGAATCAGCTTCTGATAATCTGAGGATATATCCTGAGACTAGTATTTGGGAATTCATTAATTATGATAACTCTAAGAGTTTAAGACAACTCACACTTACAAATAAAAATAGAACAAGTTACGATGTGGATTACAATAGTGATAAAAAAACTATGGAAATTGTAATTCCAAAGGAAGATACTGAATTAAGAGCAGGATATGCATCAGTTAAGGATGGATTTATTAACGATATAACTATTTCTGAAATATCCGATGATATTGTAGTAACAATTACCTTTAGAAGAGCTATAGTTTATGATGTTCGTTCAGGAAGAAGTTCTGATAAGATAGACATATCCCTTCAAAAAGACCCTAATGCAGTAAATGACTATACAATCGTATTAGATCCAGGACATGGAGGCTCTGATCCAGGGGCTGTATCTCCTAAGGGAACTAAGGAGAAGGATGTAAACTTAAAGATTGGTTTAAAGGCTAGAGATGCGTTAGAAAGCCTTAAATATGATGTTATTATGACTAGGTCTGATGACACATTTGTGAATCTTTATGAAAGAGCAAATATTGCTAATAGAAATGATGCAGATATTTTTCTTAGTATTCATCATAATTCAACTTTGAATAATGGAGTTAAGGGGCTTGAGATTCTTTATTGCCCAAGAGACCTTGGAACTAATAAGTTAGATGATCAATATCCACTTGCAGAGGCTATATCAAAGGGAATTCTGAAAACTACAAATGGTTCTGATAGAGGAATTATTCAACGTCCAAATCTTGTGGTTATAAGAGAGACCAATATGCCAGCGGTTCTTGTTGAGGTCGGTTATCTTTCAAATGAATCTGATGAAGCTAATATAATAAGCGATGCTTATCAAAATAAAGTCGTGGAAGGTATGGTTTTAGGTATTCTAAATTACTTTGAAATGTATTAAGATATAGAGAAGGGAGACCTTCTCTATTTTATTTGAAAGGAGATTAGAATGTCAGGAATTTTGGTATATGTCTTAATATTTCTATCGAGAGTAGTGGATGTTTCTTTAAGTACATTAAGAACTCTTATGGTGGTTCAGGGGAGAAAAGTCCAAGCAGCCGTAATAGGATTCTTTGAGGTTGGAATTTATGTTACAATCTTAGGCTTTGTAGTTAAGGATTTAAGTGACAATCCTATAAAACTATTAGTATATTGTCTTGGATTTGCTACTGGAAACTATGTAGGTATAACTATTGAAAACAAAATAGCCTTGGGAAATCTTTTAGCACAAATAGTACCTAAGAATTCTGAAAATCAAAATCTTATTCAAGCTTTAAGGGAAAATGGCTTTGGAGTGACTGTTATCCAAGGTGAAGGAATCGACGGATCCAAGGAAGTATTGACTGTAGCATTAAACAGAAAAGACTTAGATTCTCTTAAGAAGTTGGTATATAAGTATGATGAAAAAGCTTTTATAACTGTAAATTCAATTAACCCTATAAGTGGAGGATATTTTTCACAGATCAAAAAATAGAACAACCTTTTTATCATAGTCTAATCAAGCCCCCCATATAATATACTAATAGTATTATAAGGGGGGTTATTTATGATTAATAGGAGAATAATGATCTTTGGACTAATAGGATTAATGGTTGTATCATTATTTACTTTAGGAAAAAATCTTGTGTCTAAGGATATAACTCAAATTTCACAAGAGATGGAGATAGTAAGCTCAGGCGATAATATTGAAATTGAACCAGAAATAGTAGAAGAAGATGGAATAAGAAAGACCGTAGTATACTTTCAAGATAATGATGGGTACTTAGTTCCTGTAATGAGAAGAATTCCATGGGAAGAGGGTATAGCTAAGGTCGCTATTAGTAATATGGTAGATTCAGCTGAATTAAGGGAATCACTGAGTTCAACAGGACTTTCACCTATAATCCCAGCAGGAACTAGAATCAATGGTATGACTATTGATGAAACTGGAGTGTGTAAGGTAGATTTCTCTTCTGAGTTTGAAAACAAGGAAAGTAAAGAAGATGAGGAGAATTTAATCAAGGGTGTTGTATATACCTTGACAGAGTTTCCTAATATAAAGTCCGTAAAGATATTGGTTGATGGCAGAGAGATGGATACTTTAAAAAATGGAACTAGTATTTCTGGAAACCTTTCTAGAGAGAATATAAATCTATTGGGTAAAACGGAGGAAGGAAGATCAAATATATTAGTATATTATAAAGGGAGTACAGATGCTGATTTTGAGTACTTTGTACCCGTAACTATACCTACTATGGCTCCTATGTCCAATGTATATACTGCTCTTGACCTACTCTTTGAAGGGCCACCTACTGATTCCGGTCTTGCTTCTGATATTCCTTCGGATGTGGATTTCCAAGGGGTAGAGATCAACGAAGGGACAGCTTATGTTGATATTAATTTAGGAGCTGAAAGCTTACTTACAGAGGAAACAACTATAGACAATATCATAAAAAACATAGGACTCACTCTTGGTCAATTTGATGAGATTAATTCAGTAGAAGTATTGGTAGATGGCGAAATAATAAACTCAGCTATACCTGCATTTGCAAATGAATACTAATAATTCTATTTGGTGCCTTTTATCCACTCACATATAAATCTTTTATGCATATTGTATTAATATATCAATATGTTTAATGGAAAGGAAGAGATTTATGGGTAGACGTAGAAGACCACAATGTCCGAAACCTGGAACAGGACCGAGTCCATGCCCAGGAGAACCAGATAATAACCATGATGAGTACTATTGTCCTTGTCTTGATTTAAGGGATTATGGGCCAAATCCATTTGTAATTAATATAAATGAAGCAACTAAACAAAATATGAATTATAGGCTAGCTTTATGGACTGGAAATCACCTTCAATTGACTTTAATGAGTTTAAATCCTAAAGAAGATATTGGTTTAGAAATGCATCATGATGTTGATCAATTCCTTAGGGTTGAAGAAGGCTGTGGACTTGTATTAATGGGTAATAGACCAAATAATTTATACTTCCAAGAAAGGGTTTTTGATGATTCGATAATCATAATACCTGCAGGAACATGGCATAATCTTATAAATCTTGGGTGTACACCAATGAAGCTATATTCTATTTATGCACCTCCTAATCATCCGTGGGGTACAGTTCAAAGAACTAAAGAAGATGCAGAAGAAGATGAAGATGAACATGAACATGAAAATGAAAATAACTATATAAGCTACGATTGAATTTTTTGATAGATTGCAAAAATATATATGTTTCTCAAGTTGTAGACAGTACTTTCGTTTATAACTTGAGAAACATATTTTTTTATCAACTGATGAAACTATTAAAGAACTCTAATTGTCATTTGTAATTAGGTTTGATAAAATAAATGTAGATTGGAGAGGTTAATATGAGAATAAATGATAGAAAATTTGATGAACTAAGACCTGTTAAAGTTACAAGAGATTATTTGATGCATCCGTATGGGTCCGTGCTTATAGAGATGGGAAATACAAAGGTAATTTGTACAGCAATGGTGGAAGAAAAGGTTCCTCCATTTTTAAAGAATACAGGCTCAGGCTGGATTACAGCTGAATACTCTATGCTGCCAGGATCTACTCAAACTAGAAAAATTAGGGACTCTTCTAAAGGAAGAATAGATGGAAGAAGCCAAGAGATTCAAAGACTTATTGGGAGAGCCTTAAGAAGTGTTATAGACGTTAAGAAGCTTGGAGAAAGAACAATTTGGATAGATTGTGACGTTATTCAAGCTGATGGAGGAACCAGAACAGCATCAATAACTGGAGGATTTATAGCCCTAGTAGATGCAGTTTACAAGCTATACCAGAATAAACAAATATCAGAGATTCCTATTTTAGGATTTATTTCAGCTATTAGCGTTGGAATAGGTTGTGATGGACCAATCCTAGATTTATGCTATGAAGAAGATCATAAGGCTTTAGTCGATATGAACGTTGTTATGACTGATAGAAATGAATTCGTTGAGATTCAAGGAACTGGAGAGAATGATACATTTTCAAGATCAGACCTCGATGTATTATTGGATTTAGCTCAAAAGGGGATTCAAGAGCTTATCGAAATTCAGAAGGAATCTTTAGGCGAAATAGTAAATCTAATAGGAGTTAAGTAAGTATATGAATAAAAGAAAACTAGTATTATCAACTGAAAATAAACATAAGGTAGATGAGATAAAGAATATATTAAAGGATATTGATATCGAAGTGCTCTCCAGGGGAGAGTTGGATATCGAAGAATTTCATGTAGTTGAAGATGGAGAAACACTTGAACAAAATAGCATTAAAAAAGCACGTGCATTGGCAGAAAAGTGTGATTACATGGTAATTGCAGATGATACAGGACTATTTGTGAATGCTCTAAATGGTGAGCCTGGTGTTTATTCATCCAGATATGCTGGAGAAGAGGGCAATGACTCAAATAACTGTGCTAAACTTCTTGAAAATATGGAAGGTAAAGCAGATAGAAGTGCATATTTTAAAACTGTAATATGCCTTATAACAGAGGATAAGAAGGTTTATACTCTTGAAGGAGTATGTAAAGGTAGTATTGAAAATGAAAGAAAAGGTAGTGGTGGTTTTGGCTATGACCCATTGTTTATGCCAGAAGGGTATGAACAGACATTTTCTGAGCTAGGTGAGTCAGTAAAAAACAAGATTAGTCATAGGGCCTTGGCTTTACTTGAATTGAAAAAGATTCTTAAGAGCATCTTGGAGGACTAAATGAGAGTGATTGTTGTTAGCGACACCCATAGACAAATTGATTCCTTTATAGATAAAGTAAGGACTATGGATAAACCGGATTTAATACTTCATCTTGGGGATAATACAATCGATGGAGATAAAATCCAGGAAGAACTTGGAGTAAGTGTTATTCAGGTAAAAGGTAATGGGGATTTCAGTTCAACCTATAAGGAAGATGAACTTATAGAAATTAGAGGAAAGAAAATTTTTCTAACTCATGGACATAGGTATAGAGTAAATTATAGTAATGATACCCTATACTATAAGGGGTTAGAGTTAGGAGCAGACCTTGTTTTATATGGGCATACCCATATTCCAGAGATTATCCAAGAGGAGAATATGCTCATTATGAATCCAGGCAGTCCATCAAGTCCTAGAGGGAGAGATATGAAACCTACATTTGGACTATTAGAAATTACGGATAAAATTATTGCATCTATTATAGACCTTTAATTTTTATCCATATAGTTATACTTAAAAAAATTAAAAAGGGAAAAGTTTGATAGAACAAACTTTTCCCTTTTTCGCTACTCTTAACTCCTTAATCTAGTTACTAATATCCATTTGGACGAGGCCAATTGGAGTTTTCTTTTGCTATAAATGTATCGTAATTCACAAATTTAGAACGATAAAAAACGAACCAAATAGATGCTACAATATAGAAAATAAACCCTGCTGTAAGGTTGATCCAATAACTAAAATACATTCCAAATAGTGTTATGCAGACTAGCACTATAACGATTATAGAAGGCAACGGATGTAGTGGAGACATATACCCTCTATCAATGGTTCCTATAGGATACATTCTACGGAATTTTACCATCATATAGGCTGTTAGAATATAAACTAATAGAGCAGAGAGTATGGAAAAAGTTATTACCTGATCTAATAATCCTGTAAATCCAAAAGCTAAAGAAATAGGCATTAGGAATAATATAGCTCTATAAGGAGTTTTGTATTTTGGATGAAGAACTGAAAAAAATTCGGGAATAAGGGTGTCCTTTGACATTGAATACCAAGCCCTGCTAGCATCTGCTATACAACCATTTGCACTGGCTAAGCAAGCAAGTGTTGTACCTATGAATAATATAGGTATGAGAATTGGAATTTTTGTTTCAATAGCTGCATCATATAGAGGATATGTCGACTTTCCAAGGGTAGTAGCTTCCACTAGTCCGGAGGATGCAAACCATGTAATTGAGGCACCGATTATTAATGTTATTAATCCTGTAATCGCTCCAATAGGCAAGGCACGACCTGGCGATTTACACTCATCCTTCACAAGCGCTGTTCCCTCAATGCCTAAATAAAACCAACAACCAAATTGTAATGCTCCTAAAATACCCATCCATCCATATGGAAGACCGTTCATCAAAGTTTTTAGATTAATTAAGCTCTCACTAGGCGAATAAAATTTAGTACTTAAAAAAAGTATGATTATAGTTGTGAAAGCGATCCCAGTCAATACAATATTTAAATTTAAAGTTGCATGAACGCCTCTATAATTAATAAAGGTTAAAAGCAATATACTTAGAATAATATAAGGTAAGGCTTGTATATCTGGGCTAAGTGTTTTTAGTATTTCTCCTACTACAAGTGCATCTGCAGCTTCAAGCATTACATATTCAAATACTAACATCAATCCAATGTTAAAAGATGCTAGTGGACCTAATAAATATTTTGCAATTCCATATTGTCCACCTGACTCTGGTATAACAGAACCCATTTCAGTGTTAATCATAATTAAAGATATGTACATCATTCCTATTGTCCAACAGGCTATGATAGCACCTAAGGAGCCACCTTTTACTATAGAGAAATTCCATCCCATAAATTGACCTACTAATACTATACCAACCCCTAAAGCCCATACATGTAATGGACCAAGGACTTTTGCTAAGTGAGATTCATTGTTTTTATCCATGTTAATCCTACCTTCCATTTTAGATAATTTACTTATTGTCCTTGGTTCTGCTTTTTTCTACCTTTATAATATCTACTATAAAAAATAGTATTATAAGTCCACATAATGCCCAAGCAACGTAGTTCATTATACTCCAAAAGCTCATTATTTCTTCACCGCTTTCTTCTTTTCGTTTGAATAGATATGGTTAATCATATCTTTTAATCCCTTTTCTGACTGACTTAAAAGAAAAGTCAAATAAACAATGAATCCTAAAACTGTAATAGCCAAGGTTTTTAAATCAACTATATAACTAAGAGTATTATTGCTATTTTTTTGCATCAATAAGGCAGCAAATAATGTTGCAAAACATAATATCATAATAAACATAGAATCGAATATCTCTACTATTATGCTCGTTTTCTTGTTTTTACTGTTTTTCATAGCTATGCCTTCTTTCTTAAATTTCATTCTCATATAGAATTTTTTGATTCTTTTTCAAATGGATAATAACAGCAATCGAAGAAGCAGTTGAAAATAAACCTACCAGAATCCCTATCGAAATTATGACTGTTCTTAGGAAGGAATCTGAAACACTGTAGTTTATATTTATCATTACTACAGATAAAATTATCCATAAAATAATAAGTATAAATATAATTGCAGCAATATCCTTTGAATACATTTTTTTAATTTGATTTTCCAATATACTAGCCTCCTTTACTATGATTTGTATATCCCTTAATTACTGTGAAAAAAATCACGCTCAAACTTTTGATTTGACTTCATTTCTTAATTATAACACGGCTTAGCTGAGAATAAAATTCTCTGAGAAAAATAATTTAGGTTCCGTATTTTTGATTCCAAAATAAGAGGACCTTCTCAATTTGAGAAAGCCCTCTTATAATAATTATTGATTTGAAGTTAAAGTTTAGACAACAAAAATTCTAATCTGTTTTTTTATTACATACTTTTACGGACTGATTTTAAAGCATTAGTCCATGGAATTAATTGGTCTAATTGCTCGTTAACACTATTAGCTTTGCTTTCTGCAGGAGTAAAGGTAGTGAAGTTTTCGAAATCAGTGAATAATGAAAACATAACTTGTGCTCTAACATCAGCCATTTGTAATTCTCCTGCTACTAATCTTAAGTGTTCAACAGCTCGAACACCCATTGCGCTACCATAGCTTACGAAAGCTACTGCTTTATTAGCCCATTCAACAGCTAGATAGTCTATAGCATTTTTAAGTGCTGCTGATGTTCCATGGTTATATTCTGGAGTAACCATTACAAATCCATCAAATTCAGCTATTTTAGCTGCCCACTTTTTAGTATGGTCGTTTGCATATTGATTCCAGCCAGCTGGAAGTGCTTCATCTAATAAGGGAAGATTATAATCAGATATATCTATTAATTCAAATTCTGCATCAGTTCTGTTCTTAGCAACATCATAATACCATTTTGCAACTTGCTCTGCATTTCTTCCTGGTCTTGTACTTCCTATTATTATACCTATCTTTGTCATTTTATATCCTCCTAAATGGTTATCATACATTATTTAGTTACTTATTATAACTTACTTGTATCTTTATTATACCCACGGATTTTTATTTAAACCAAAAAATAAAAAACATTTTAATATTTTTACTTTCCTTTGTATTTTAACTTCCTTATTTGGAGTGGATAGTATGATAAAATTCCTACAGAAATTTTGACCTTACTCGAAAATAAATGATATAATTATATCTCTGAAGAATTATGTGTAATTACAAACTATTAGGATGGAATTATGGAAGAATTGAATTTTATGCATATAGATATGGATGCATTCTTTGCAGCTGTAGAAGAAAATGACAATCCCAAACTTAAAAGTCTCCCAGTAATAGTAGGAGGTAAGAGCAGACATGGAATTGTGACAACCTGTAATTATGAAGCTAGAAAATATGGTATTCACTCCGCTATGCCTATTTTTATAGCGAGAAAAAGATGCCCAGGAGGAGTTTTTATACAGCCTAGAATGTGGAGATATAGAGAGATTTCCAATCAGATTATGGAAATATTATACTCAATTACAGATATGGTAGAGCAATTATCAATAGATGAGGCGTTTTTAGATATTTCTGAACTAAGTATGAAACCTTTAGATTTAGCAATGCATATTAAAAAAAGAGTTAGAGAAGAAACGGGACTTACAGTATCTGTAGGAATTTCCTACAATAAATTCTTAGCTAAATTAGCAACTGATTGGAATAAACCTGATGGAATAAAGATTATTACCAAGGATATGGTACCTGAGATTCTTTTGCCCTTACCTGTGAAGAAGGTCTACGGAATCGGAGCTAAATCATCCAAGAAGCTTAATGATATAGGTATATATACAATTGAAGACCTAATGATGCTGTCCCAGGAGTTCCTAATTGAAATGTTTGGAAAAGCAGGAAGCGAAATCTATGATAGAATCAGGGGAGTTGATGAAAGAAAGATTCAAGTATCTAGAGAACGGAAGTCTATTGGCTCTGAAACTACCTTTGAAGAGCATATAATAGACAAGGAAATATTAAAATCTTTTTTATTGGAATTTTCCAATGAGTTATCAGAAATTCTAATTAATAAGGGACTGCAGGGAAGAACCATAACAATAAAGACTAAGGATGATGAATTTGTACAACACACTAGAAGTAAAACCCTTCTAAACCCCATTAGTAAGTCAGAGGATATATATAAAGTAGCTTGCAGTATACTTGACGATATTCAGTTGGATAAAAAGCTAAGACTCATTGGATTGACGATTTCAAATCTATCTTCCTTAGAGATAGAACAGCTATCTTTTTTGAATTGAAGAAATTAATATTCCATAATACTACAGAAATATTAAGTGTTCGTTAATAACAATTAAAAATTAAATCAAAATTTGAAAAAAATTAGCAAAGTAAGTGTTGACAACTACAATTAGGGCTGCTATAATTATAAAAGTTGGCGGTTGTAGTTGAGCGTTTGTGCTAAGAGATTAGTGCGGGTGTAGCTCAGTGGTAGAGCACTGGCTTCCCAAGCCAGCTACGAGGGTTCG
>CAZAJU010000002.1:50173-56361 GCA_964485455.1 uncultured Tissierella sp. | reverse complement strand
TAACCCATCATACCAGCATCAATTTGAGGAGGTATTTAATGAAAAAATCTATATGCATCTTCCTAGCTTTTCTAATTTTATTGAGTGGAAGCTTTAATTCTTATGCAATCGAACACAGTGGTCAAAGCTATATACTTATGGATGAGAAATCAGGACGTATTTTATTGGAAAAAAATTCACATGAAAAGATGCCTATGGCAAGTACTACTAAAATAATGACCGCACTTTTGGCAATTGAGAGAGGTAATTTAGATGATATGGTTTTAATCGATGAGGAAAGTGAAGGTGTTGAGGGATCTAGTATTTTTCTAAAAGCAGGTGAGAAAGTCTATCTTAGAGAGTTACTTTATGGTTTAATGCTTAGATCTGGAAATGATTCGGCAGTGGCTATAGCAAATCATATAGATGGAAGTCTAGAGAACTTTGTTCTTCAAATGAATAAAAAAGCAAAGTCTCTTGGAGCTTTAGATACAAATTTTTGCAATCCCCATGGGCTTCATGATGATAATCACTATTCAACTGCATATGACTTAGCCTTGATTACGAGGGCTGGGTTTAAAAATAAAGAATTTTCAAAGGTTATTTCTTCTAAGAGCTATAAGGGAACAAGAGAAAAAAACAATTACTACTTAAATAAGAATAAAACACTTTGGGAATATAGTGGTGGAGATGGAGGTAAAACCGGATATACTACTAAATCAGGAAGGTGTCTTGTATCAACAGCTTCGAGGGATAATATGAGGTTAATAGCAGTAAGTTTAAATTCTCCAGACTGGTTTAACGATAATTATAGACTTTTAGATTATGGATTTGAAAATTTTAAATTATATAGAATCTATGATAGAAACCAACAGATATCAATTAATGATGTTATAGATGGAGAAGAAGAAAAATTAGCCATTTTGGCTGAAAATGAGTTTTATTACCCATTGACAGAGGATGAAAAGAAAAGTATTAAAATTAATATAGTAATAGATAATCCTTTAACAGCACCAGTTTTTAAAGGAGATGTATTAGGATATGTAGAAGTTTTTCTAAATGGTAGAATGATTGGAAAGAATAGAATTATTTCAAGTAAAAGTATAAAGAAAAAATCTTTCTTTAAACGCATTGTGGAAGACTTTAAAGAATGGATTTAATCAAATGTTTACAAATACTTAAATTAAGGATAAAATTAGGTTATTAGGTTTGAGGGGAGATAATTATGAGATTACAAAAGTATATGGCTTTATCTGGTGTTGCATCTAGGAGAAAGTCTGAAGAAATGATTAAAGAGGGTAAAGTTAAAGTTAATAATGTTGTAGTTACTGAACTTGGAACAATTATTGACCCAAGTAAGGATAAAGTTAAGGTGGATGATAAAAATATCAAGCTTGAATCAAGCAAAGTATATATCATGTTGAATAAGCCTGTAGGATTTGTATCAAGTCTAAAGGATGAAAAGGGAAGAAAAGTAGTAACTGATTTGATAGAAGGTGTAAGAGAACGAATTTATCCAGTTGGTAGACTTGATGCTGATACTACTGGACTCCTGCTACTAACTAATGATGGTGAATTGGCATTTAAACTTACACATCCAAGCAAAAAAATCGAGAAGAAATATATAGCCATAGTTGAAGGAGTACCAAATAAAAAGGAATTAGATAATCTAAGAAACGGAATAATAATTGATGGTAAGAAGACTCAACCTGCAAAGGTTAAGATATCTAAAAAATATGATACAGACTCTATATTGGATATAGTAATACATGAAGGTAGAAATAGACAGGTAAAAAAAATGTGTGAAGCAGTAGGTCATCCTGTTAAGAAGCTTAAAAGAGTCTCCATAGGAGAAATAGAGCTTGGAGGATTAAATATTGGAAACTGGAGATTCCTAAATGATGAGGAAATAAAATATTTAATGTCCATTTAATCAGGAGGATTTTATGAGGTTTCAGAACATAATAAACACAGGTGTTATAGTAAGTAATCTAATAAATAGCTTTGTAAAACCTGGAGATAAAGTATTAGACTGTACTGCAGGAAATGGCAATGATACGCTAGCTTTAGCTAATGCTGTTGGTCCTCAAGGTATGGTATATGGCTTCGATATACAAGCTAAAGCAATAGAGAGAACGAAAGAACTTCTTATCGAAAACAATTCAATAGATAATGTAATTTTGATAAATGATTCCCACGAAAATATTCATCTATACATAGATGAAAAGTTGAAATTTATTATTTATAATCTAGGCTACTTACCTAAAGGAGATAAATCCATAAAAACAAATAGTTTAAGTACTATAAATAGCATTAAAAGAGCTATTGAGTTACTTGATTATAACGGAATTCTTGTAGTAACAGTTTATGTTGGACATGTAGGGGGCCTTGATGAAAAGCAAGCCCTCGAAAATTTATTTTTGACTCTAAATCAAAAGGAATTTAATGTTCTAAAGTATGATTTTATTAATCAATCCAATAATCCTCCTATATTGTATTGTCTTGAAAAGAGTGGGAAAAGGAATTAATCCTTCAATTGATAAATAATTGAAACAAATCTTGCAAATGAAAGTGCATTTTGATATTATTTAATTAATAAATAAAGAATAAAAGGGATGTCATGCCTACACTTATTTAAAAGTTTTTCTTATTACGAGTAGGAAAGTTAAGCTTTTAGTTGTAAAACTAGGAGGTATTCTATGCCGGATAATACTGAAAATATATTAAATTTAAACAAGGAATGGTGCAAAGGCTGTGGAATTTGCGTAGCCTTTTGTCCTAAGGATGTATTAGAGTTAAAGGATGAGAAGATAAATATAAAAAACCTTGACGAGTGTATTAATTGTGGTCAATGCGAGCTAAGATGTCCAGACTATGCTATTTGGTTGGGAGGTAGATAGTGTGACGATAAGACTTATGCAAGGGAACGAAGCTTGTGTAGAAGGTGCTATAAGAGCTGGAATGATGTTTTATGCAGGTTATCCAATTACTCCTTCTACAGAAATTGCTGAAATTTCTTCAGTTGAACTTCCTAGAATAGGGGGGAAGTTTATACAAATGGAAGACGAAATCGGAGGTATGGCTGCTATTATAGGGGCATCTGTAGCAGGACTAAAGTCTATGACTGCTACTTCTGGTCCTGGTTTTAGCTTAAAGCAAGAAAACATAGGATATGCAATTATGGCTGAAATACCATGTGTTATCGTAAATGTTCAAAGAGGTGGGCCTAGTACTGGTCTTCCAACAGCTCCTGCCCAAGGAGATATTATGCAAGCAAGATGGGGTACTCATGGGGATCATTCTATTATTGCTCTTTACCCGAATTCAGTTAAAGAGATTTATTATACTACTATAAGGGCTTTTAATTTAGCTGAAAAATATAGAACGCCAGTTATATTATTACTAGATGAAATAATTGGGCATATGAGAGAAAAAATTAATACTGATGAAAACGTAGAAATAGAAATTATAAATAGAAAGAAACCCAATTGTCCACCAGAAGAATATAAACCATATTATGTCGAAAGTGGGGAAATCGTTTCACCTATGGCAAATTTCGGTGATGGATACAGATACCATATTACTGGATTAGTACACAAGGAGAATGGATTTCCTTCGGGGAATGAAAAAACAACTAGGGAACTGGTAACTAGATTGATTACTAAGATAGAAGATAATGTAGATGATATAATACAATTTGATGAGTACCTCCTAGAAGATGCAGATATAGCTATAGTTGCATTTGGGGCTACATCTAGATCTACAAAGAAAGCTATTAATGATTTAAGAGCTCAGGGCTATAAGGTAGGTATGTTTAGACCCATTACTATATGGCCTTCTCCCCAAAAGCAGTTAATTGAGATTTCAAAAAAAGTTAAAAAAATCTTGGTAGTTGAGATGAATGCAGGACAGTATTTCTTAGAAGTAGAAAGGATAGCCGGTAAATATGTTGCTGTAGAAAAGTTTGGCAAGGTTAATGGTGAGATTATATCGCCTGAAGAAATTATTACTGCTGTTAAGGAGGTATATAATGCCTAGTCAATTAGTGGATAATTATTTTAGAGCTGAAAATCTGCCACATATATGGTGTTCTGGTTGTGGGAATGGTATAGTAACAAGGGCTATTGTAAAAGCCATTGATTCATTAGATATTAATAAGGATGAGATCTGCGTCGTATCAGGAATTGGGTGTTCTTCTAGAGCATCTGGATATTTAGATTTCAATACTATTCATACTACACACGGAAGAGCACTGGCCTTTGCAACTGGTATAAAGCTTGCAAATCCAAAGCTAAATGTTATAGTTATAACTGGAGATGGGGATGGTTCAGCCATAGGAGGAAATCATTTAATCCATGCATGTAGAAGAAATATTGATTTAACGATGATTGTTTACAATAACGATATTTATGGTATGACTGGGGGACAGTATTCTCCGACTACACCTACTGGAGAAAAGGGTACTACTGCACCTTATGGAAATTTGGATAATAGTTTTGACCTTTGTCAACTAGTTAAAGGTGCAGGGGCTACATATATAGCGAGAAGTACCATATACTCTGTAAATATGCTACAAAAGCAGATTGAAAATGGAATCAAAAATAAAGGATTTTCTTTTATCGAAGCTATGACAACATGTCCTACTTATTATGGTAGAAAGAATAAAAAGGGTGATGCTGTTCAGATGTTAACTCATTTAAGAGATAACGCTTTAAATACTGTGGCTTATAGTAAATTATCTGAGAAAGAAAGAGAAGGAAAATTTGTTGTAGGAGAGTTTCATAATAGTCCAAAGCCAGAATTTACTCAGCTTTATGATGAATTGATAAAATCTCTGGCAAAGGAGGTCTAATATGGAACGTGTAGAAATTAGATTATCAGGCTCAGGAGGTCAAGGTCTAATTACAGCAGGTATTATTCTTGCTGAAGCTGCAATAATGGATGGACTTAATGCTGTTCAATCCCAATCTTATGGTCCTGAAGCAAGAGGAGGCGCTAGTAAATCTGAGGTTATTATAGATCAAGATGAAATAGATTATCCAAAGGTAAGTAAGTGTGATTTATTGCTTTCATTAACTCAGCTTTCATGTGATATGTATATTGAACATCTAAAGAGTGAAGGTATATTAATAATAGATAGTTCTATAAATATACCCCATAGGCAAGATATCAAAGTATATCGTATACCAATATTAAACACTGCTACTAATATATTTAAAAAGCCTATGGCTGCAAATATTATAGCTTTAGGAATAATTAATGGGATTACTAAAATCGTAAGTAATGAATCCCTGGAAAAAGCAGTCTTAGCTAGAGTTCCTAAAGGTACTGAGGAAATAAATAGAGCTGCACTTTCAGAGGGGTTTAAGTTAATAGAGTAAAAGGGGAAAATAGATGAGTGAGAAACCAAATCTTTTGAAAATTATTCAAGGAAATTTTAATAGGATGAGTAAAGGCCAGAGAATTATAGCAGAATACATAATTAACAATTATGATAAGGCTGCTTTTATGACAGCTTCATCCTTAGGTAAAACATTAAATATTAGTGAATCTACTGTAGTAAGATTTGCAAATACATTAGGATACAGCGGATATAGAGAGTTACAGAAGGAACTTCAAGAAGTTGTTAAGAATAAACTTACAACAGTTCAAAGAATGTCCATAGCTGAAGGGATGAATAAGGGGGACTATGACTATTCAAAAGTTATGGAGAGCGATATAGACAATATAAAAAAGACCATAACGGAAATTGATAGAAATTCAATAATGAAAGCAGCAGATCTCTTTGTAAAAAGCAATAATATATACATCATCGGCTTAAGAAGTTCTACCTTCTTAGCAGGTTATCTTTGTTTCTATTTAAATTTTCTATTTTCGAATGTAAAATTAATTACCGCTGGACCAAATGATGTATTTGAACAGTTAGTTAAAGCAGATAAAAATGATGTTGTAATGGGAATAACATTTCCTAGATATTCTAAGAAAACAATCGAAGCCCTTGACTACGCAAAGAGTAAGGGATGTCCAATTATCTGTTTAACAGATAGTCTAATATCACCAGCTGCAAGTAAAGCAGATGTATCTCTAATAGCCAAGAGTGACATGATATCCTTTGTGGATTCTTTAGTAGCCCCAATGAGTCTTATAAATGCCTTTATTATTGCATTAGGTGAGAGGAAAAAAGTAGATATTAACTCTTATTTTGAAGA
>CAZAJU010000002.1:0-50073 GCA_964485455.1 uncultured Tissierella sp. | reverse complement strand
ATGATTTAGCTACTAGTAATAAATAAGTAAAAGTAAAAAATAAACGATAAAAGTGAGGAATTATGAAAACTAGAATAGGTGTAATTGGGGCAGGCCCTGCCGGTATTATGGCCGCAGGCATAGCTGCATCAAGAGGATTAGATGTAGTCTTAATTGAGAAAAATGAAAGAATTGGAAAAAAACTTTTTATAACAGGAAAAGGTAGATGCAATATTACTAATGCTGCACCTATAGAGGATTTTTTTGATAATATAATTACTAATAAAAATTTTCTATATAGTAGTCTTTATTCTTTTACAAATGAAGATATAATTGATTTATTGAGCAATTATGGCTTAAAAACTAAGATTGAAAGAGGAAATAGAGTTTTCCCTGAAAGTGATAAATCAAGTGATGTTATTAAATCTTTTACTAAATTTCTTGAAGAAAAAAAAGTAGATATATGGTTAAATTCTAAAGTAGATAAAATAATCTATAAAAATGGAGCCTTCTCTATTTATATAGGTGAAAAGGAAAATATTTTTGATAAGATAATAATCTCTACAGGGGGAAAATCTTACCCTGCAACTGGCTCATCTGGAGACGGATATATATTTGCAAAGCGTATGGGTCATACTATAGTGGATTTAAATCCTTCTTTAGTACCAATTGAAATAAATGCAGATTGGATTAAGGACCTCCAGGGACTCTCCCTTAGAAACGTAACCCTAAAAGTATTTAATGGGAAAAAGCTAATCCATGATGAGTTTGGTGAAATGGTATTTACCCACTACGGTATTTCTGGACCTATAGTACTATCTGCTAGTAATTATCTTCATAAAAAATATGAGAATATTCGTTTGAGTATAGACCTTAAACCTGCTCTTGATAATGAGAAGCTAGATAATCGTATTATTAGGGATTTTGAAAAATATAGTAATAAACAACTTAAAAATGCCCTTAATGACTTAATTCCACAGAAATTAATACCATGGATTATAAAATATTCAAGTATTGATCCTGAAAAAGTAGTAAACCAGATAACTAAAGAAGAAAGAACTAGGTTAATATCCACTATTAAAAACTTTGATATGGAATTCAAAGGATTTAGACCTATTGAGGAAGCTATAGTAACTTCAGGTGGTATATCAGTTTCTGAGATAAATCCATCTACTATGGAATCAAAATTAATACCAAACCTCTTCTTTGCAGGTGAAATTATAGATGTTGATGCACTAACAGGTGGATATAATTTGCAGATAGCTTATTCTACAGGATATCTTGCAGGAATGAATGTTTGATAATACATTTAAATGGAGTAAATTACTTGTTAAGTTGATACTTTTAAGTTATAATTATTATGGTAATATGAAGGATTAATAGTATTTATTTAGTATTGCCACCTATTGGTGGCTTTTTTATTACGAATAGGTACAAAATAGGAGGGAAAAATGGCTGATAAAATCATATCTGTAGCTATTGATGGGCCTGCAGGATCTGGTAAGAGCACCATATCTAAAAGGGCTGCTAAGATACTCGGCTTTGAATATATAGATACGGGTGCAATGTATAGAGCATTGACTTTAAAGGTTTTAAATAAAGGACTTAACCCTCAAAACTCTGAAGAAGTAATATCCCTAATTGAGAATACTGTTATTGATTTTATAGACAACCATATATATTTAGATGGTGAAATGGTAGATGACTCCATTAGACAAAATATTATTAGTCAAAATGTTTCATATGTAGCAGCTATAAGGGATGTAAGAGAAGCCATGGTAAAAATTCAACAAAACATGGCAAAATCAAAATCCGTTATAATGGATGGACGTGATATTACTACAGTTGTGCTTCCAAATGCAGACTTTAAAATATTTGTAACTGCATCAGTTGAAGAAAGAGGAAGACGTAGATATAAAGAATTACTAGAAAATGGTGAGGCTAATATTACACTTGAACAAATTATAAAGGATATTGAAAGAAGGGACTATATAGATAGCAACAGAGAAATTGCTCCTCTTGTTAAGACTCAAGGGTCCTACTTACTTGATACTACCAATTATACTATTGATGAATCGGTGGATATAATAGTTTCACTAGTAAAGAGGGGGATATAATTTGCTTTACAGTGCTGCAAAAATCTTTTTTTATGTTATTTTTAAAATACTTTATAGAATTGAAGTAGAAGGGCTTGAAAATGTTCGTATGGATGGAAGATTAGCTATTTGTTCAAATCATGCAAACAACCTTGACCCTTTACTGGTTTCTGTTGTTTTTCCTAGAAAGATTTCCTGGATGGCCAAAAAGGAGCTTTTTAAAAATAAAACCTTTGGAAATATCTTAGGAAAAATAGGTGCTTTTCCTATAGATAGAGATAATTCAGATATATCAGCAATAAAAAATGCTCTTAGGATTTTAAAAGACGGTGGAGTTCTTGGAATATTTCCTGAAGGTACTAGAGTTAAGGGCTTTGATATAAATAACGCTAAGCCAGGAATAGGTTTATTGACAGCAAAATCTAAATCCGTAGTTCAACCAATATATATCGATGGTAATTATAAGTTGTTTAATAAGATCAAAATAAAAATTGGTAAACAAATAGACCTATCTCAAGAGGAATCTAAGGATTATGCTGAAATTAGCAAAAATATTCTAAAGTCTATATATGATTTAAAATAGGTGATAAATGTGAAAATTATAGTGGCAGATAATGCCGGTTACTGTTTTGGTGTTAAAAGAGCTGAGGATTTAACAAAGAAAGCACTAAATGGTTCAGCTTCTAAAGTATACTCCTACGGACCATTAGTTCATAACAAACAAGCAGTTTCAGCATTAGAGAAGGAAGGACTTATAACAGTAGATGATTATGAAAATATACCCGAAGGAAAAATAATCATTAGATCTCATGGAATACCTAAGATGATAGCTGAGGATATCCAAAGCCGAAATCTTGAATTAGTAGATTGTACTTGCCCTTATGTGCTTTCAGTCCATAAAAAAGTTGAAGATTATTCAAATAAAGGGTATGATATAGTAATAGTAGGTGATTCTAAGCATCCAGAGGTTATAGGCATAAATGGATGGTGCCAAAATAAAGCGTATATAATAAATACTGAGGAAGAAGCTAGAAGTCTTCCAAGGCTTAAAAAGGTGTGTATTGTTTCTCAAACAACTAATAGGCTAGATAAATTCGAAAAATTGGCTGAAATAGTAAAAGCTGATGAAGTAGTTTTGCACAATACTATATGCAATGCTACTAAAATAAGACAACTATCAGCTGAGGAAGTATCAAAAAAGGTAGATGCAATGGTTGTAATTGGAGGAAAGAATAGTTCAAATACATTAAAACTTGTTGAAATAAGCAAGAGAAATTGTAAGAATGTATTCCACATTGAAACAATTGAAGATTTATCTTTACAAGATATGCAAATATTTAATACAATAGGAATAACAGCAGGTGCATCTACACCTGATTGGATAATTAAGGAGGCTGTTGAAGCGATGGATAATTTGAACAAAGATGAAATGATGGAAGCAATAGAAAGCTCATTTAAAAGAATTCATAGAGGAGAAGTAGTTAAGGGTACTGTTTTATATGTTACTGATACTGAAGTAATGGTTAACATAAATTATAAGAGCGACGGTATTATTAAAAGAGATGAATTGTCTACTGATACGGATGTTACACCTAAGAGCATCATTAACGTAGGCGATGAAATTTCTGTTTACGTATTAAAACTAGATGATGGTGAAGGCAATGTAGTTTTATCATTAAAAAGAGTTGATGATCTTAAGAATTGGGATAAGCTAGAAGAGGCTATGAACAATAAAGCAGAGGTTGAATGTAAGGTTCTTTCTGCAGTAAAGGGTGGATTAACTGTTCTTGTTCTTGGAATTAATGGATTTATGCCAGCTTCTCATGTATCTGCTAACTTTGTTAGTGATCTAGAACAATTTAAAGGAAGAACTTTTAAAGCTAGAGTAATTGATTTAGATAAAGACAAGAGAAGAGTTATATTATCTAGAAAAGAAGTAGAAAAAGAAGAATTAACAAAGAAAAAAACTGAGGTATGGGCTAAACTTAAGGTAAATGAAACAGTTGAAGGTATAGTTCAAAGACTAACTGATTTTGGTGCTTTCGTTGATTTAGGAGGAGTAGATGGTTTAATTCATATTTCAGACCTTTCATGGAATAGAGTAAAGCATCCTTCAGAAGTACTAAAGGCTGGAGATAAGGTTGAAGTTGTAGTTCTATCTTTTGATCAAAATAAGAATAGAATTTCACTAGGCTTAAAGCAAACTGTTGAAGAGCCTTGGGAAGCATTTAAGAAGAATGTAAAGGTAGGAGATATAATCGACGGTAAAGTTGTTAATCTTCTTGACTTTGGCGCTTTCGTAAGACTAAATGAAGGCGTTGATGGATTACTTCATGTATCACAAATTTCAAAAGAACATATAAATAAGCCTGCAGATGTATTAAAAGTTGGAGATACTATAAAGGTTAAAGTTATTGAAATAAATGAAGATGAAAGAAAGATTAGCTTAAGTGCTAAAGATGCAGTTGAAGAAGAAGCAGTTGAAACTATAGAAAATCAAGAAGTAAATACTACTATAGAAGACATTGTTAAAAACTAATCTTATCCATAATTTATACTAAATAAAAATGATAATAGCATAATGCTATTATCATTTTTTTCTACAATATCTCCCATAAAATAGTCGATTCCATTGGTATTATAAGGGAATTTGATGGAAACTATTTCTAAAAATTTGATAGATTTATGTTATTATATAGATAAATAAATCATAGTCATAATTCTTCAAAGGGGGATAGAACATGGATTTTGATGTAGAATATACAATATCAGAGGTAGCTGATATTACTGGCTACGCCCCACATGTCCTTAGATACTATGAAAAGGAATTTGAAATTAACGTTCCTAGGACCGATTCCAACCACAGATACTATACTGTTAAGGAAATCGAACTAATTCAATATATTAAGATGTTACAGGATAAGGGTTTCAGTAATAAACAAATAAAGCTTATCATTAATTCTCCTGAACTTATGGTATCTAACCCTGAGAATACTTCTATTCAAACTGTTGAAAATAGTTTAGATACTTCCAGTATTGCAGTAGAGATTTCAAGATCCCTTGAAGAAATCTTCTTTGAAAGACTTAATGAATTAATTTCAAGAAGTACTGCTGATAGTATAGAAATAATACAGGAACTTAAACAAGAAATAATAGAGTTGAAGCAGGAAATTAATTCTAAAGAAAGGGATGTCTTAATTTGTGAAAATGCTAAGCTGAAAATGTTAGTTAAAGAAAAGACATCAGAAATCTTGGATCTGGCAGATAGGTTGAAAAAGTATGAGGAAGTACAACCTAACTTTCTCAAAAGACTATTTAGAGCAAAAGCTCATAGCTAAAGAGTGGACAACCACTCTTTTTTTATTCTCGAAATAAGTATATTTATGGTATAATAGAGTTTAAGTGATTATTATACAAAGTTTTAAAGGAGAAATAGATTCGATGAAGAAATATATAATTCAAACCTATGGTTGTCAAATGAATGATCATGACTCAGAAAAAATAGCTTGGACACTTGATAGCATGGGTTATGAAGTTACAGATAATAGAGAAGAAGCGGATTTTATAATTTTCAATACTTGTGCAGTTAGAAAATCTGCTGAGGAAAGGGTTTTTGGCCAGCTAGGTGAACTTAAGGACTTAAAGCGAAGAAATCCTAATCTAGTACTTTCAGTATGTGGATGCATGATGCAAAGAGAAGATATTAGAGAAGTAGTACTAAAAAAATATAGACAAGTAGATATAATCTTTGGAACAAATAATATTCATAAACTACCACAGCTCATTACTAGATATAATGAAACTGGTAAGACTATAGTAGATATTAATGAAGAAAATAGAGAAATAGAAGAAAATTTAGATGCAAATAGAAAATATTCCTATAAAGCCTATGTAAATATTATGTATGGATGCAATAATTTTTGTACATATTGTATAGTACCTTATACTAGGGGAAGGGAAAGAAGTAGAGAACCAGAGAGTATTATTTCTGAAATTAAAGATTTAGCAATGAATGGTTGCAAGGAAGTTACTCTTTTAGGTCAAAATGTAAATTCCTATGGGAAAACCTTAGATAGGGAATATAGCTTTTCAGATTTGTTGAAGGATATAAATAAAATTGAAGGCTTGGAAAGAATTAGATTTATGACATCCCATCCGAAGGATTTATCAGATGAGCTAATAGAATGCTATAAAACTCTTGATAAAATGTGCAACCATCTTCATCTACCTATCCAATCAGGTAGCAACAGGATATTAAAGGCTATGAATAGAAAATATACTAAGGAAGATTATCTACTGATTATAGATAAAATAAAAAATGCAGTACCTGATATTTCAATAACTACTGATATAATAGTAGGTTTCCCAGGTGAAACAGATGAAGACTTTGAAGAAACCTTAGATGTTGTTAAGAAGGTAGGTTATGATATGGCTTATTCTTTCCTATATTCCATTAGAGAGGGTACAAAAGCTGCCAACATGGATAATCAAGTGCCTGATAAAATTAAACACGAAAGATTTAATAGATTACAAGAAACCCTTAACCCAATTGGTCTAGAAAATAATGAAAAGTTATTGGGAACTGTAGTTGAGGTTCTTGTAGAAGATGTTAGTAAAAATAATGAATTAGTATTAAATGGAAGAACTAGAAGCGGTAAGCTTGTACACTTCCCAGGAGATAAGAGCCAAATTGGTAATTTAATAAAGGTTAGAATAGATTCTGTTAAGACCTTTACTCTGGAAGGTACAGCAGTATAACGGAGGAAAAAATGGATAATCTTACACCTATGATGAAACAGTATATGGAAATAAAGGAAAAACAAAAGGATGCAATTCTTTTCTTTAGATTAGGCGACTTCTATGAAATGTTTTTTGATGATGCAAAAATAGCTTCTAGAGAACTGGAAATAGCTCTTACCCAAAGAGATTGTGGCCAAAGTGAAAAAGCCCCAATGTGTGGGGTACCTTATCACGTATCAGAGAACTATATTGCTAAGCTAGTTGATAAAGGGTATAAAGTTGCCGTCTGTGACCAGGTTGAAGACCCTGCACTTGCAAAGGGATTGGTGAAGAGGGATATTGTACGCATAGTAACTCCAGGGACAATTTCCGATGGTAATGTTTTAGATGATAAGTCTAATAACTTTCTAGTTTCCATATACTATGACAACTTTGGGTTAGGAATCACATATGTTGATAATTCTACAGGTGAAATGTATACTACGGAATTCCTAAGCGATGAAGATAACTGTTACCGTTTTATCATAGATGAGCTTGGAAAGACTAATCCGTCTGAAATACTTTGCAATACAAGATTTACCCTAAATAAGAAATATATGAAAATCATCAAGAATAAGTTGAATCCATATATAAATATCTATGATGATGTACATCAGCTAGATTCTTACATGAAAACTGAAATATGCAAATTGTTTAAGGTTGAATCATTAGAAGAGCTAGGTATTAATGAAAAGCTTTATGCAACACTTTCAACCTATAAACTTATAGAATACTTATATAACACTCAAATGAATGACTTAGAGCATATTAACACAATCAACTATTATGAACCATCCAATTATTTGATAATGGATATTAATACTAGGATGAATCTTGAAATCAATGAGACTATTAGGTCAAAGGAAAAAAAAGGAGCACTTATAGGTATATTGGATAAGACTCATACTGCTATGGGAGGACGACTTATTAAGAAATGGCTAGAACAACCTCTATTAGATATTAATCAAATCAACAATAGACTAGACGTTGTAGAATTCTTAACCACAAATCTTATGATTATGGATGATATTAGAGATTGTTTAAAGGAAATCTATGACATTGAAAGGTTATCTAGTAAGATATCTAGTGGGAACTGCAATGGAAGAGACTTTCTATCCCTAAAAAATTCCATAAGAGTGTTACCCTCATTAAAAGAAATATTAAAAAGAACAGAAAACCCACAGTTGATTAAGTTAAATAATAAAATTGATGATTTATCCGATATATACAATTTAATTGAATCCTCAGTTGATGATAATGCACCCATTACCCTTAAGGAAGGTGGAATTATTAAAATAGGATTTAATAATGACCTAGATGAGTTGAGAGATAGTAGTTTAAAGGGTAAGGAATGGCTAGGTAATTTAGAACAGCAAGAAAAGAACAAGACTGGAATTAAAAACCTTAAAATAGGATATAATCGAATTGCAGGTTATTATATAGAAGTCACTAAGTCAAATTTAAATCTGGTACCAGACTATTTTATAAGAAAACAAACTTTAGCTAATGCTGAAAGGTATTATACTGAGGAATTAAAGAATATGGAATCCAAGATTCTTGGAGCTGAGGAAAAGGCCTTAGATTTAGAATATGAAATATTCCAAGACATACGAACTAGGATAAAAAATGAAATAGAAAGATTGCAAACTCTTAGTAAAAATATTGCTGTACTAGATGTGCTATCTACCTATGCTTTAGTTGCAAATAATAACAATTATGTAAGACCTGAGTTAAACAATAAGGGCATTATTGAGATTATTGAAGGACGACACCCTGTAGTGGAGTCAACTATTGATAATAATCTTTTTATTCCTAATGATACACTTTTAAATAACAAAGAAAATATGATACAGATAATTACCGGTCCAAATATGGCAGGAAAATCAACCTATATGAGACAGGTGGCTATAATTACCTTACTATCTCAGGTAGGATCCTTTGTTCCGGCAGCTAAAGCGAATATTGGAATTGTTGATAGAATATTTACTAGAATAGGTGCCTCAGATAACCTCAGTCAAGGTGAAAGCACCTTTATGGTGGAGATGAATGAGGTTTCAAATATAGTTAAATCTGCAACTTCAAACAGTCTCATAATATTAGATGAGGTTGGGAGAGGTACAAGCACCTATGATGGTCTTAGTATTGCTTGGGCCGTTGTGGAGTATATAGTAACTAAAATTAGGGCAAAGACCCTTTTTGCAACCCATTATCATGAATTAACACAGCTCAAAGATAAGTTTAAAGGGATAGTTAACCTGACTATATTAGCTGAAGAAAGAGGCGATGATATAATCTTTTTGAGAAAGATTGTAGAAGGTAGCACTAATAGAAGCTATGGGATACAGGTTGCAAAGCTAGCAGGTATTAATAAGGAGATTATCGACCGGGCAAATGATATACTTTCTGGGATAGAAAACACTCATGAAATAAGCTTAGATTCATCTCCAAGGGATAATTCAAAACAGCTTAATTTAATGGATTTTAAAAAGGATTATTTTGTTGATAGGATTAAGAATATAGATATTCATAATCTGACCCCATTAGAAGCATTGAATACATTAAGCAACCTCATCGAGGATGCAAAGAGTTTAAGGGAGAGATCCTAATGGGTAAAATTCAATTATTAGATGATAAAACCATACAAAAGATTGCTGCAGGTGAGGTTATTGAAAGACCTGCCTCAATTATCAAAGAACTTATAGAGAACAGCATAGATGCTAATTCTAAAAATATTGTGGTTGAAATAAATGATGGTGGAAAAACATATATCAGGGTTACTGATGATGGTGATGGTATAGATGAGGATGACCTTGCTCTAGCCTTCCAGCGCCATTCCACATCAAAGCTTAAGCATATTGATGACTTATACTCTATCCTCACTTTAGGATTCCGTGGAGAGGCTCTAGCTAGTATTTCTGCTGTATCTAAGGTTGAGGTTCTTACAAAGACTAAGAGCAATAAAGCTGGCATTCACGCTGTAATAGAAGATGGAGATATTAAGTCCATGGACTTAGTTGGTGCTCCTAAAGGGACTACTATGATAGTCCGAGATCTATTTTATAATCTACCCGTTAGAAAAAAATTCTTAAAAAGTGATTTAGCTGAAGGAAATAGTATAAGTAATATGTTTTATAAACTTGCTCTTGGAAATTACAATACTTCCTTCAAACTTATAAGAGATGATAAAATAGCCCTAAAGACCTTAGGAAATGGCAATATAAAAGAAAATATATACTCTGTATTGGGAAAGGATATTACAAAGGATCTATTACCTGTAGAATTTGAAGATGAAGGAGTAAAACTAAAGGGATTTATCTCCAATAATAGTCTTTATAGAGGCAATAGAAGCCATCAATATCTGTATATTAATGGAAGGTATATAGTGCACTATGGAATTAGTAATGCAATAGAACATCATTATAAATCCCTAATACCTTTAAATAGATACCCAGTATTTATTCTTTATATGGATTTAAACCCCAACAGATTAGATGTTAACATACACCCTACTAAACAAGAGGTGAAATTTACAAATAAAGATGATGTAGTTGGTATTATCAGCAATGTAGTAAAGAACTTTCTTTATCCTAAGGTAAATATACCAACATTTCAAGTAAAAGAACCCAAAAGCAAACAGAATGAAGAGCTTCC
Source organism: uncultured Tissierella sp. (assembly GCA_964485455.1). Taxonomy (GTDB): domain Bacteria; phylum Bacillota; class Clostridia; order Tissierellales; family Tissierellaceae; genus Tissierella_B. Next base: position 39,568 of record CAZAJU010000002.1, on the reverse strand, counting down.
AACTCTATTTGAAATAGATAATGTTCGAGAAGCTTCTATCAAGGTTAGGGACTATTCAAGTATTGATTTAGACTATACAGATAATGTATTTTCTATTCCAGATAATAAAATTTACCATACTTTTAATGATAGTAATCAAGGAGTTATGGAAGAGGGAGATAATAAAATAAATCTAGTAATAGATTTTGAAAAAAAAGAGGATAAAGCTTTAAAGGAAACTTTACCCAAAAAAAAGGAACTTCCAGAAATAACCCCTATAGGAATCTTGTTTAATACTTATATACTTGGTGAAAATCGAATAGATGAAAAACTATATTTTATAGACCAACATGCAGCTCATGAAAGGATAATGTATGAAAGATACAGGAAGGAATATGAAACTGAAGACATAAATATTCAACAGTTACTTTCACCTGAGATAGTTGAATTGACTAATGCAGAATATAACTACCTAACAGAAAATCTTGATTACTTTAAAAAAATGGGATTTGAACTTGAAAGCTTTGGACCAACTAGTTATGCCATAAGAGGAGTTCCTTTCCTTTTCGGAAAACCAAATGTTAGAAATCTTTTTATGGACTTATTAGATAACTTGGATAAGGATATTAAAAATAGTTTTGAGACTAGGCTTGATAAACTAATGAAATTAGCATGTACTAGTTCAGTAAAGAGTGGAGATAAGCTCTCGATGATAGAAATTAATGCTTTATTAAAAGATTTAGCAAATTGTGATAACCCATACAGTTGTCCCCATGGAAGACCAACTATTATGGATATGCACAAGCAAGAAATAGAAAAACAATTCTTAAGGATAATTTAGGTGATTTAATGAAAGAAAAGCTTTTTATTTTAATGGGTCCAACGGCTGTGGGAAAGACATCACTTTCTATAAAGCTTGCTCAAGAACTAAATGGTGAAATCATTTCAGCAGATTCAATGCAAATATATAAATTTATGGATATTGGTACTGCTAAGGTAAGTAAGGATGAAATGAATGGGATTACTCATCATATGGTAGATATTATAGAACCTGATATATCCTTTACTGTAGCTAACTACAAGGATATGGCGACTAAGCTTATATCAGAAATAAATCATAGAAATAAGCTGCCAATAGTAGTGGGTGGAACAGGGTTATATATAAACTCATTAACTTATAATCTAAACTTTGCATCTGTTGCACCTAATGAGGAACTAAGAAGTAGATTGGAGTCTTCTGCAGATAGATTGGGTAATGAATATCTCCACAAAATCTTATCAGAAGTGGATAAGGAAAGTGGAGAAAGGATTAGCATCAAAGACAGGAAAAGAATGATTAGAGCCCTTGAAATATATGAAGTTACAGGGAAAACAATGACTGAGTATAATGAGAATTTTAGATCTTTAAATGAAGATTACGACCTGGTAATGGTTTGTCTTAATATGGATAGAGCTAAATTATATGAAAATATTAATAAAAGAGTAGATATTATGATAGAAAGCGGATTAGTAGATGAAGTAAAACATATATTATCTATGGGATATGAAAAGAATCTGGTATCACTTAAGGCTATTGGCTATAAGGAAATTATTCAATACCTTGACAATGAAATCTCTTTAGATGAGGCAGTTGATAAAATAAAGCAAGGAAGCAGGAATTATGCAAAAAGACAATTGACATGGTTTAGAAGAGATAATAGAATAAAATGGGTAGATGTTGATAATTTCAATAATATCGATGAATTATGTAATGTAATTAAAGATTATGTTTTAGATAATCTCTAAATCAAGGAGGGGTATAGATGAAACAGGGAATTAATTTACAGGATGTATTTTTGAATAAGGCTAGAAGGGACAATATTGGAATTACAGTATTCTTAGTCAATGGATATCAAATTAAAGGACTGGTGAAAGGATTTGATAACTATACATTAGTCCTTGATAGTGATGATAAACAACAGTTGATATATAAGCACGCTATTTCAACGATAATACCGATTAAACCAATAAATTTAGAAGAATAAAAGTCTCTGGCTACAGAGATTTTTCTATGTAAAGGAAAAGGTGAATATGAATAATTATACAAAAAAAATATTATGCGAAGAATTTGAATTAAATGAGAAGGTAGTAAATTACGTGAATAAAAATGAAGAGTCTATAGTGGATAAATTTAAAGCGATAGATGAGATTAGAGAATATAATCAATTTAAGGTTATTAAAGCAATGCAATCTAATCGACTTAGTTCCACAGACTTCTATTGGACAACAGGTTATGGTTATGGAGATATTGGTAGGGATAAGGTAGAAGCAATATATGCTTCTGTGTTTAATACAGAGGATGCCCTTGTAAGACCTGCTATTGCTTCAGGAACCCATGCAATCACAATAACCTTATCTGGTATACTTAGGCCAAATGATGAGCTAGTGGCCATATCAGGTGCTCCATATGATACTCTTCAAAAGGTAATTGGAGTAAAGGGCAATGCACCAGGAACTTTAATCGATTATGGTGTAAAATACAAGGAGGTTCCTCTCCTTAATAATAAGATAGATATTGAGTCCGTAAAGAGAACTATATCTGATAAAACCAAGATGATTATGATACAAAGGTCAACAGGTTATAGTGATAGAAGGGCTCTAACTATAGCTGAGATAGAAGAAGCAATAAACTCTATAAGAGAATTTAATACAAGCTCAATTATAATGGTTGATAACTGTTATGGTGAATTCCTTGAATTTAAAGAACCAACTGATGTAGGTGCAGATATTATGGCTGGCTCCCTAATAAAGAATCCAGGAGGAGGACTAGCTCTATCTGGAGGATATGTAGTAGGGAAGAGTGACTTGGTTGAAATGGTAGCTAATAGGCTCACAGCACCAGGACTTGGAAAGGATTGTGGTCTTACTTTTGGGACATCTAGAACCACTATGCAAGGTTTATTCCTTGCTCCTCATATTGTAGCCGAGGCAGTGAAGGGAGCTCTATTAGTTGCCAAATCATATAAGGACCTTGGCTTTAAGGTTGTGCCAGATTTAGATGACCCAAGAAGCGATATTATTCAAGGAGTTGAACTACTAATTCCTGAAAGAGTAAGTGAATTCTGTAAGGGTATCCAAGCTGCATCAGCAGTTGATTCTTATGTTGTACCTGAGGCATGGGACATGCCTGGATATCAAGATCAGGTTATAATGGCTGCAGGAGGTTTCATAGAAGGATCATCCATTGAATTATCTGCAGATGGTCCAATGAGAGAGCCATACTATGTTTATTATCAAGGAGGTCTCACATACGATCATTGTAAACTAGGAGTATTGAAATCTCTTAATAATTTATATAGTAAAAATTTAATAAATATAGACTAAAATTAAAAAACATAACTACTAGTATCATCAGTAGTTATGTTTTTATTTAATTCAATTTAATTTACTTTTCTATAAAGCCCTATAACCTTTCCTAATATACTTACATCCCTAGAATAAATAGGTTCCATAAATTGATTTTCGGGCTGAAGTCTTACTGTATCTTTTTCTTTATAAAATCTCTTAACTGTAGCCTCTTCTCCCAGTAGAGCAACTACTATTTCTCCATTATAAGCATGATTTTGTTCCCTAACAAGAACCAAATCACCATCTAGTATTCCAGCTTCAATCATACTTTCACCTTGGACCTTAAGCATAAATACATCATTACCGTTTACTAGATCTAAGGGGACTGGATAGGTATCTTCGATATTCTCAACAGCTAATATAGGTGCACCAGCAGTAACTCTTCCAACTATAGGAACATCAAAGGTCTTCTTGTGAGCCATGAGAAAGTCATCTTCCTTGTCCAATATTTCAATAGCTCTAGGCTTGGTGGGATCCTTTCTAATATAGCCTTTTAATTCCAGCTTCTCTAAGTGCCCATGAACAGTGGAAGTAGACTTTAAATTTACACCCGCACATATTTCCCTAACTGCAGGTGGATAGCCTTTCTTTTGGATTTCACTCTTTATAAACAATAGTATTTCAATCTGTTTTTGAGATAAATCATCATACATTGTTATCACCTCACATATAAATAAACATAACTCTATTTTAGTTGATTATAACACATTCTATTTAATAAATCAAACAAAGGTTCGAATAATGAAATATAACTATTGACATAGAACAATTGTTTGTGTAAAATAAAATCAGAACAATTGTTCAGAACAAACGTGCGAGGTGCTATATGAAAGAGAAAAAATACGTTATAGTAGATAGCAGGAGATTCTTTTTATTTATAACAATAGTTTCGATACTAACAGCATTTATTTTTAGTTTAATATTTACTTATTCAAAGGCTTATAGTAGTATTCAAACACAGAATTTTAAAGAATATTATGTCCATAAAGGAGATAATTTATGGAATATTTCTCTTGAGCATATGCCTAAGAATTATGATGTTAGAAAGATGGTTTATGATATTAAAGAGCTTAACAATATGGATGAAAGTTTTATAGTGGCAGGAGAGACCATAAAGATTCCTATTTATGATAACTAAAAGCTGAAGATTAATCTTCAGCTTTCTTTGACTTTCTATTGGCAAGAGGATTGCTCTTGACTGCATTTCTGAGACGATCGTTATCAATATGAGTATAAATCTGTGTAGTAGAAACAGATGTATGCCCTAAGATCTCTTGAAGTGCTCTTATATCTACATTCCCATATTTATACATTAGGGTAGCTGCAGTATGTCTTAGTTTATGAGTAGAGTAGATAGAGGTATCCAGTCCTGCCTTTTCTAGGTATCTTTCTATCATATGCTGAATAGCACGATTGCTCATTCTATTTTTTCTCTTACTTATAAAAAGGGCTTTAGGATCTTTTGCATCCATAGGTCTTACATTTAAATAGTTATTTATAGCATCTATACAGGCTTCATTAAGAAAAACCGTGCGCTCCTTATTTCCTTTACCTATAATAGAGAGGGTGTCTCTATCCTTAATCTTATCTACATCAATGCTTGCAAGCTCTGAAAGCCTTAGTCCACAGTTTAAAAACAGCATAATAATCGCATAATCTCTAATTCGATATTCATCGATTTTGTTCTCCTGAACCACATTCAATAGTTCTTCAGCTTCGTCTAAGGTCAAATAAGCAGGATGTCGACTTTCAACCTTAGGAAACTCCAAACCTTCTGCAGGATTTTTATCAATCAGTTTAACCCTTAAATAGAGATATTCGAAAAAGGACCTAATAGAAGATACTTTTCGTGATTTAGCACGATTTGCATTTTCCCGTTCTTTATCTACATATGATATATATCCATGTAGATCCTGAATTGTAATCCTTTTAATGAAATCCAAATCTATATCAGATATAGGTATTTCATCAAAAGCAATATCGTTAACTAATCTGAATCTTTTTTTCATAAATCGGAAAAAAGTTCTCAAATCAAAATAATACTCCTTAACTGTGTTGGGAGAAGAGCCTTTAATGGTCTCCATATAGTTAAGATAATCCTCCAAAATTAGCGGTATTTCGTTCATTTTACACCTCATTCTTCCAATCATTAGTCACAAAATAGTAATTTTGTGACTAATGCTATATTTTTTATAATTATTTAGGATTTATTGTAATGCTTTTCTCCTAAATAATTATACCTTTCTTTGTTCCACCTTATTTTAAATTTGTTCTTAAATATTTTTATTTATCTTTCAGATTTAAATATATTATACAACAATTTACATCCGTTAACCAATATTTTTTCATATTCAGTAAATTAAAATCTTTATTTTCCCCAAAAACAAATTTAAAAACCTTGAATTTTAAAAACTCTAGCTTTAAGGCCCTATGATCATTTGTATCGCTTTTTTACTCATATTGATATTGCGGTATGCCTTATATGTACAAAACCTCTTACAAGGGATTTTAGAGAGCTGTTTTTTTCTGTATAATAAAAAACAACTGATTATTTAACAAATTATTTAACAAATAAACATTATTGTATCTTATATAAGTTAAAGTTGTATTTTTTGTATAGATAAAAGCCCCATTAGTATATATAATCATTTTAAATACTAATGAGGCTCTTATTATTCCTCTATTACTTCTTTTATTCTTTTTATTCCTTCAATAATATTTTCCATAGAAGTTGCGTAAGATAATCTAATATATTTGTCATCTCCGAAACCAATACCCGGGACAACAGCAACTCTTGCTTCTTCTAGCAAAAGATTAGCCACATCTAGAGATGAGTTTAAAAATCTACCCTTTATAGTTTTACCCATTAATTCAGATATATTAATCATAATATAAAAGGCACCGTTTGGTCTTCTGCAACTTAGGCCCTTTATTGAGTTTATATTTTCATACATATATACCCTTCTCTTATCAAACTCTTTCTTCATTGCATCTATACTAGATTTATCTTCATTCAAACCTACCACACTTGCATATTGGGCAATAGAAGAAGGATTTGAAGTAGTATGACTCTGAATATTTCCCATCACTTTTATTATATCCTTATGAGCAGCTGCAAATCCTATTCTCCATCCAGTCATAGCATAGGCCTTAGACATACCATTAATCAATATGGTTAAATCCTTGATTTTTTCATCGAAGGATGCAATGCTAACATGTTTATAACCATCATAAATAAGTTTTTCATAGAGTTCATCAGAAAGAACGAATATATTGTTCTCAACTGCCCATTTTGCAATTTCTCTAAGTTCATCTTCAGTAAAAATTGTACCGTTAGGATTGCTAGGGGAGTTAATAATAATAGCTTTAGTTTTATCAGTCTTTACTTCTTCTAATTCTTTTACACCAAATTTAAAATCATTCTCTTCTTTTGTTTCTATAAACACAGGAACACCATCTGCTAATCTTACTATTTCAGGATAACTCACCCAATAAGGAACTCCAATAACGACTTCATCACCAGGGTTTAAAATAGCCATAAACGCATTGTAAATTGAATGCTTACCACCATTTGATATTAATATATTCTCTGGAGCATAGTCAAGATTATTATCCATTTTAAGTTTTTTGCATACAGCACTCTTTAATTCCGGTATACCTGATGCAGGCGTATACTTTGTTAGCCCTTCTTCTATAGCCCTTATACCTTCCTGTCTAATATTCTCCGGTGTATTGAAATCAGGTTCTCCAACACTAAAACTTATTACATCAATACCCTTATCCTTTAGAGCCTTAGCTTTCGCTGAAATTTCTAGAGTTACAGATGGTTCAATAGCCAATCCCTTGGTCGATAAAATCATTTTATTCATCTCCTATCTTACATTTCCTTATTTATAATCAATTTTAAACTTCTTTGTAAATATCCTTGAATATTGCTTTTAAAACAAACATGGAATCATCAAGAAATTCTCTACTTTGTAGTTTGATAACTCTGTAATGTTCTATTCCACTATCTGTTATCTTATATCTTCTAATGGATCTTTTATTAGGCTCTTCCCACCAGCCTTCTATATATCCTTCTTCTTCAAGCTGTCTTAACAATGGGTATACCATTCCATAAGAAGGACTCCATTTACCATTTAACCTTCTAGATATCTCATCCTTTATTCTATTACCATAGTAATTTTTTTCAGTCAAAAGATGTAATATATATAACTTAACGAAGCTTGTAGTGCTTAAAGTCATAGGAAATTGTCTCTGTCTCTCACTTTTATACATCTAAAAGCCTCCTTTTAATCACAGGCACCTTATCTAAATTCACCGATGGAACTCCTAATACACCTCTATCTCCATGAAAATCTGAACCCCCAGTTATTATCAGATTGTTCTTATTACCTATTTCTAGAAACTCCTCTTCTTCAAATTTATTATGCTTTGAATAGTAAGCTTCAATACCCATAATTCCTTTATTTATACAATAATCAATAATAGTTCTATCCTTTATTAAACCCGGATGAGCCAAAACCGAAATTCCACCTAGATTGTGAATTAATAATATAGTTTCTTCAATATCCAGTTGATATCTTTCAACATATGCCGGTTTTCCTCTATCTAAATACATATCAAAGGCTTGCTCTAAATTCTCCACGTAACCTTTTTCAACTATAGCACGACCAATATGTGGCCTTCCAATGTTACTTTCATCAGTATGTTTTAAAACATCCTCAATAGTAATATTTATCTCTAATTTTCTTAGCTTTTTAATAATTCCATCTGCTCTTGTATATCTTGATTCATGTAACTTCTTTAAAACATCTAAAAGATCTTTGTTTTTATAATCGATAAAATATCCAAGTATATGAACTTCTTCATCGTTCTTATTGCATCCAAATTCTATTCCTGGGATTATAAAAAAGTTTGAGTAAATCTTACTCTGATTAATAGCTTCATCTATTCCAGCGACTTCATCATGGTCTGTTATTGCTAATCCATCAAGTCCAGACTCCACCCCTAAATCAACCAACTCTCTAGGTGACAATAACCCATCAGAGCAGGTTGTATGAGTATGCATGTCAAATTTCATAAAGCCTCCTTTGGTTTAAAAAAACCTGCCTTATGGCAGGTTTTATCTTGGTTCAATTATCAACTTTATTGCTGTTCTTTCTTCACCATCTATTACTATATCGGTAAATGCAGGTATACAAACTAAATCAATTCCACTTGGCGCTACAAACCCTCTAGCAATTGCTATAGCTTTTACTGCTTGATTTAAAGCACCAGCCCCTACAGCTTGGATTTCAGCAGAACCATTTTCTCTTAAAACTCCTGCTAAAGCACCTGCCACTGAATTAGGTTGTGATTTTGATGAAACCTTTAATACATCCATTTAAATAGCCCCCCTCTATAATTAAACAAATTAATATATAAAGTTAATACTTAGGCATTGTAGCATTCGCATAACAACACCAAAATGAGATAATACCATAAACAGCAGCTATTCTCATTATTTAGCATACTCTATAGCACGAGTTTCTCGAATTACATTAACTTTTATTTGACCTGGATAGTCTAGTTCTGATTCTATCTTCTTAACTATATCTCTTGCAGTATGAACGATTTGATTTTCACCAATTTCTTCTGGTTTAACAAGAATTCTAATTTCTCGACCAGCTTGTATTGCAAAAGATCTTTCTACTCCTTCAAAGGAGTTTGCAATTTCCTCAAGTTTTTCAAGACGTCTAATATAATTTTCTAGACTCTCTCTTCTTGCTCCTGGTCTTGCAGCTGATATAGCATCTGCAGCTTGTACTAAGACAGCTTCAATGGTTTCTGGCTCCACATCTCCATGATGCGCCATTATTCCATGTATAACTTCTTTAGACTCTTTGTATTTTCTAGCAAGCTCAGCACCTATATCAACGTGAGGTCCTTCTAATTCATGGTCAACAGCTTTACCTAAATCATGTAACAATCCTGCTCTCTTAGCTATCTTAACATCTGCACCTAGTTCAGCAGCCATTAAACCTGCAAGATGAGAAACTTCGATAGAATGCTTTAATACATTTTGACCATAGCTTGTTCTATATTTAAGTCTACCTAGTAGCTTAATTATTTCAGGATGAAGTCCATGAACTCCAGTATCGAAAGCAGCTTGTTCTCCTTCTTCTCGGATTATATTTTCTACTTCCTTTTTCGCCTTTTCAACCATTTCTTCAATTCTGGCAGGGTGAATTCTTCCATCAATAATTAGCTTTTCTAAAGCTATTCTAGCTACTTCCCTACGAATAGGGTCAAAGCCTGATAATACTACAGCTTCCGGAGTATCATCTATTATTAAATCTATACCTGTCAGGGTTTCTAAAGTACGAATATTTCTACCTTCACGTCCTATTATTCTACCCTTCATTTCATCGTTTGGTAATGCAACAACCGTTACTGTGCTCTCTGCCACATGGTCAGCAGCACATCTTTGAATAGCAGTGGTTATTATTTCTCTGGCTTTTTTCTCTGCTTCTTCCTTAGCCTTAGATTCCATATCCTTAATCATGATAGCCGATTCATATGCTATTTCTTTTTTAATTTCATTTAATAACAATTCCTTAGCTTGCTCTGTAGTTAAACCTGATAGTCTTTCAAGTTCTAAGGTTTGTTGTTCATAGAGCTCATTAATGGATTCTTCTTTTTCTTCTAATAACTTGCTTTTCTTATTTAACTGCTCTTCTTTCTTTTCGATAGATTCTGATTTTCTATCAAGAGTTTCTTCCTTATGAAGTACCCTTCTTTCCATCTTTTGAACTTCATTTCTACGTTCTCTTATTTCTCTTTCTGCTTCAGTTCTTGATTTATGAATCTCTTCTTTTGCTTCTAACAAGAGCTCTTTCTTACGAGCCTCGCTATTTTTTTCTGCATCTTCTACAATCTTTTTTGCTAACTCTTCAGCATTGTTTATTTTCCCTTCGCTAATATGCTTCCTAATAAAATAACCAGGGATAATTCCAATAATTAAGCCTAGAATTATAAAAATTAACTGTTCAATAACTAAACACCTCCGTCTTATTAAATTTTCAAAGTTCCATAGTGCATCTCATTCTAATAAAAGGATCAGCCAAATATGATTTTTAGCCTTTAAAATTACTTAATATTGTATGGTTACACATACCTTTATTTTATTACTTTTATACACTTATGTCAAGCTAAAGTAAAGCCTCCGAATCACTATAGCTGGCCTTATAAGGAGCAAGGAAAGGCTTGCTATGTTTATTACTCATTATCAATAGGAATACATTTGCTTATACTCTGACTATAATCTACTCTATATGCTTTGTTGCTAATGGCAGCTAAATGGTTATTATGAGTTACCATAATAATTTGCCTTCCAAACATTTCAGAGGTTTGTTTAAGGAACTCTCCTACATTAAAAATATAATCTTCACTAACATGTTTTGCAGGTTCATCTAAAATCAAAGGACCATCTATTTGTGGTTTATGAATTTGTAGAAATGCTATCCTAAGAGCTAAGGAGACAATATCTACAACACCACCGCCCCGAGATAATTCTGGTTTTGTCTTAATTATCATATCATCAGAATCAGATATAACATAAAACTCTGCATTTGCCTTATTTCTGAGCTCATCTAATTCAATAACAAATTCTATATTAGATTCAAAAACAAATTGAAGACATTTAGTAACAAGAGTTTCAATTTGCCTTTTTGCTTGGTGTCTAGCATAATCGGAAGTCTTTTGAAAAAGAATTGTTACCTTATCCAATAGTTCTAAATCTGAAATTATACATTTTAGCTTATGTTCATTTTCCTCATATTTTTCAATTAATTTGTCTCTCTTACCCTCTTCTCTAGATATGAAATCCTGTAAAGAGTTTAATTCTCTATTTAAGTCTTCTAATCTTAAATCCATTTCTTACCTCTTTAAAAGGTCTTTAGGTAATAGTTCATTTGCCTCTTTAAAGAGTTTTTCTATCTCTAGAGTAAGGTTATTTATTTCTGATTCAAGTTCTTCTGGCTTAACTCCAAGGCTTTCTAATTCCTTTATTATATCGCTTTCCTGTTTTCTAAGTTGTTCAAGTCTTGCCTCTGCCCTGTATTTTAAAGACTTTGCTTTTTCTAAATCTTCTTTCAACCTTCCTAATTCCTTTTCGTAATCCATCTTAACCTCCCAAATAATGATTTACTATATGATCTATTTTTTTATTATCTATTTCACTAAAACAAAATGGACAAACTTCGAATTTCTTTAGTAGAGTTTCATACTTGCTCAATTCCTCAGAAATGGATTTATCGATACTTATTAGATTAAGTTCTTCCCTTTTGATTTCCTCTCGATATTTAGTAATAACTTCACTTAAATCAGTATACTTAAGTAACGTTTTAAGATTAACATCTAATTTATAATAAATTCCATTAACTTTATCTATTTCAGAAAATTTTTCAATATATTGGTCGCCTGCAACTATACTGCTATTTACTTTATAATATTCAATCATAATCTCTTTTAACTTCCTATAAGTCTCAAGACTATTTATGACTTTACCCAAATGTTCCTCAGCTATATTTATGCCATCTAGTTTTTCCAATGTATGTTCAATATCTTTATGTGCCGTTCTGGCAAGCCTAATGTTTTTTAATATAGAATTTAATTTATTATATTGAAGATGCTTATTTTCTAAATCATTCGTCTTGTCATTTGCTAGTTCTATACCATATAATTCTTTAATTATTTTAGAATTAGATTCAATATCCTCTTTAATCTTCCAATATGTTTTAGCATAGCTATTTATATATTTATATTTAATTATTCTACTATCTATATTCGAAATTGTATTATCTAATTCTTCAATAGAATCAAGCTCTTGTAGTATGTTTTCTAATCTGAGTATTTCTTTACTTGAATCAATTAGATTTGTTCTATGAGTTTTTAGCTTATTCAATAATTCCAAATTTCTTTTAATATTGTCTTCTAAAACCCTAACCTTATTAAAGTTATCCTTAAGATCGTTTAAAAACATATATTCTTCAATTTCGTTCTTTATAGTTTTATTATCATCTTCTAATGACTTTCTAGTTATATTTAAAGACCTTATATCCTTTAGCGTTTCTCTTAATGCCTCATCTATTATATCAACTCCAACCAAACGACCTATAGCACTAGCTCTAGTGCTAGTTTTTTCTGAAAGCAGAAATGGCCCTTCAAGTTGCTCGCCTAAATTAATATAGCTTGATTCACTGCTATCCAAGTAAATTTTCTTAATTCCAATTGCTTCAATAATTTCTTTTGGAATTGTAGAACCAAACCCTTCGAATTTTAACTCTTCACCCTTATTATTAATTAGCACATATGCATTTTTAGTTTTACTTCTTTGTCTTTTTAAAACAGTATTATCATTGAACTCTACAGTAACACAACATTCATTTTCGCCTTCCCGAATGAAATAGCTTCCTGAAGGTTCATTAAATAAAACCCACTTTAATCCTCTTATTATAGCCGATTTTCCAGAATCAGAAGACCCGACAATCACATTCATCCTATCATCCAGTTCTATAACTGAGAATTTATGTGATTGGAAGTTTTCCAAGATTATTTTTTTAATATATTTCATTAGTCTTCACCAACCAATCCCCTAATCTGCATATCAGCAATCCTTTTTAAAGCTTCCTTTTTTACCTCTTCTGATAATCCCTCTGCAAAAGAAACCTCAATCAACACATCATTTATATCCATTTTTTCAAATTCTAAAGCAGATTCTATTTGCTGTTTAAATTCATATAATCGTTCACTTTTGTATACATACTTTTCGACTTCGCTTCTATCTAATACCATTTCTCCATTAAGCGCAGATTCTAGTTTTATATAATCTATATTAATATTTTTCCCTATGTCAATTACTGCCACTTGAGGATATCGATCAATTTCTCTAAGGCTATTTGTTATCCTAACCAAAGCTCCTGGATTTATAAAATATTTCCCTTCTATTTCTATAGTATCAAACCCCGAGTGATAATGACCAGATAAAGTAATATCGGCTTTAGTATTCTTTATATCTTCTAGAAGTGTATAAGGTATACCTTTTATAAATGGTTTATCTAATAGCATCCCATGGACTATATGAATTGCCACATCAATATCTTCAGACTTATCATTTAAAATATATCCACTACGCTTTAAATCTGTATCTATATCATAAGAATATGGATTACCTGTTAATTGAACCTTTAAATCTCCTTTTTCTAACACTATCTTTTGATTTTCATGAATAATTGTTAAAAAATCAAGTTCGTGTAACAATCCTAATATGGTTCTATTAACTGTCAAAGGATTATGCCCAAATATATCATGATTTCCGCTTACAATATAAAATGGAACCTCGATAGATTTTAATATTTTAGAGAATCTACTTACAACTGAAACGGATATATCGGGTCTATCAAAAAGATCTCCACCGTGAATAACATAGTCTATTCCTTGACTTTGTACTATTTTAACTATTTCATTTAACTTATTCTCTAGGGTCTGTGGAAAATCATCCTTTCGATTTTTTGGATTAGTCCCTCTAATATGGGTATCTGTAAAATATAATAGTCTCAAATGTACCACTCCTATAACAAAACCTCCTACTAGAGGAGGTTTATTTATTACTCCATTGGATTTTCTTTGATCCCTACGGAGTTATCATCAACTAACAATCCATATTTAATTCTTATCTTCTTTTCTATTTCATTAGCAATCTCAGGATTATCTCTTAAAAACTCTTTTGAATTGTCTCTACCCTGACCAAGCTTTGTATCATTATAGCTAAACCATGAGCCTGATTTATTCACAACGCCTGCAGTCACTCCAGCATCAATTAAGTTTCCATCCTTCGATATTCCTTGGCCGTACATAATGTCAAATTCAGCCTGTTTAAAAGGTGGAGCCACCTTGTTTTTTACTACCTTTACCCTGGTTCTATTTCCTATTATATCTTCTCCTGATTTAATGGCTTCTATTTTTCTAATATCAAGTCTTACACTGGCGTAAAACTTCAACGCCTTACCCCCAGTAGTTGTTTCAGGATTTCCAAACATAACTCCAATCTTATCTCTAAGTTGATTGATAAAAACAATAGTTGAGTTAGATTTGTTAACAGCACCAGTAAGCTTTCTAAGGGCTTGTGACATAAGCCTTGCTTGAAGTCCCATATGACTGTCTCCCATTTCTCCATCTATTTCAGCTTTTGGCACTAAAGCTGCAACAGAGTCTACTATGACTACATCAACAGCACCACTTCTAACAAGAGCTTCTGTAATGTCTAGGGCTTGTTCCCCTGTATCAGGTTGTGAAATAATTAAATCTTCAATTTTTACTCCTAATTTTTCAGCATAAGCTGGATCCAAGGCATGTTCTGCATCAATAAATGCTGCATTGCCACCTTGCTTTTGTGCTTCTGCTATTATGTGGAGAGCTACAGTAGTCTTACCGGAAGACTCAGGTCCATAGATTTCAATGATTCTTCCTTTAGGGATACCTCCTATGCCAAGTGCGATATCTAAAGCTAAAGATCCAGTTGGGATATATTCTAAATTAAGCTTTGCCCCTTCACCTAAGCGCATTATTGAACCTTTCCCAAACTGTTTTTCAATCTGACTTAAAGCTAAATCCAATGCTTTCTTTTTCTCATTCACATCCGTCATTGTTTCCCAGTTAAACTGGACTCACCCCTTTCATTTTACGAACATTAGTTCCTTAATTAAATCATACTATAGTCTCAGTGATAAGTCAATTACAAAAATATAAATATCAGAGGTAATTGTGTAGCAATTACTTCACACCATTGCAACGAGGTGGATGATTTAGGCATCAGAAGTGGGGGACATTTGCACCTCGTTAAAATTATGATTTCTAAGATAATAATTTATTTAACTCTGATAGAGCAATAATTGAAGCTCTTTCTTGTATACTAGCCCTATTTCCAAAAAAATTATTCTTCTTAACTATATATTTATCTTTACTCATTACACAAATATATACAAGTCCCACTGGTTTTTCATTCGTACCACCATCAGGTCCAGCTATACCTGTAATTGATAAAACTATATCAGAATTAGTTTTATTCATTAAACCCTTAGCCATTTCTATAGCTGTTTCTTCACTTACTGCACCAAAAGTCTCTAATGTTTCTGATCTAACACCTAATTCCTCTATTTTGGACTTATTACTGTATGTTGTAATTCCCCTATCGAAAACTTTAGAAGCACCAGGAACACTTATTATCTTTGCTGAAATCCTACCACCTGTACAGGACTCGCATAAGGATAAAGTCAAATTCTTATTCTTTAGCTTTTCAACCACAACCTCTTCAATGCTGATATTATCATAGCCATAAATATATTCCTTAAAGGCGGATTCTATAAGAGCAACCTTTTTATTCATTTTCTCTTTAATAATATCTTTATCCGTTCCTCTTCCTATTACTTTGATTTCACAAGTTCCTATATTTGCAAAGGTAGCAATTTCAAAACCATCTTCATAAATATCTAGCTCTTTCAGCTCTTTTTCTAAAGAGGATTCTCCTATTCCAATTGTATTTATAGACTTTACTTCAATAGAAAAATCATCTCTTATAATTTCCATGACGTAGTTTTCAAACATTGGAATAAGCTCTCTAGGAGGCCCAGGAAGCATTATAATCTTCTTTCCACTTGATTCAATAAAAACTCCTGGGGCAGTACCATTGTCATTTGTTATAAGTTTAGAACCCTCTGGTTTAGCAGCTTGTTTCCTATTGTTCTCTGTCATATGACTGTGCAGGGATTCAAACCTCTTTATCAAGTTTTTTTCAGCTTCCATATCCATAGATAATTCAAGTCCTAGGAATTTCGAAATTACTTCTTTAGTCATATCATCCTGAGTTGGTCCCAATCCTCCGGAGGTAATTATAATGTCAGACCTATTGAAGGCTATATCTAATACCTCTGTTAATCTCATCTCATTATCATCAACAGAAGTATGATAATGTGTTTCAATGCCCAATTCTACTAATTTACTTGATAAGTATCGGCTATTTGTATTTAATATGCCTCCTACCATAACCTCAGTGCCTATAGTAATTATTTCTGCTTTCATATTTCATCTCCTATTAAATGTCGTCCAAATTTAAGGTTCCTTTATTTTTAATAAGGTAATCAATACCTGACACTATAGTAAAAAATAGAGATACATACATCATAATAATATCTACCTGTACTCCTGTAGAATTGAATGGAAAATTATCCATTAAAAGCAGTGGTATAGCAATCAATTGTGTAATCGTCTTGAATTTCCCTAATGGACTTGCGGCGATTGTTACACCTTCTGATGCAGCCAAAACCCTAAATCCAGTTATAGTAAATTCCCGTGCTATGATTATAATTACTACCCAGGCCGGTACTTTATTTAGCTCAACTAAAGATATAAGAGCAGCAGATACTAGTATTTTATCTGCTAGAGGATCTACAAATTTTCCAAAGTTCGTAACTAAATTTCTGCTTCTAGCTAAATGTCCATCTAAGGTATCAGTTAAGGCTGCTATTATAAATATGGCTGTAGCTATGAAATTACTATATGAAAAGTCCATATATTGGGCAATTACAAATACAGGAACCAAAAAGACTCTAAACAAGGTTATTTTATTAGCAATATTCATTTACAAGCTCTCCTATCAAGTCATATTCTAAATACTCTGTAATATTTACTTTAATAAACTGACCTTCTTCAAGCTCTTCATCAGTCGTAATATATACAACCCCATCTATCTCTGGGCTATCCATATATGTCCTTCCTACATAGGTATTATTGCCTGCAAATTCTTCTATTAAAACATCAAAAGTCATTCCCACCTTTGACATCATATTTTCTTCTGATATAGTTCTTTGGATTTCCATTAACCTATCTCTTCTTTCTTCTTTAACCTCTTGACTTAAGTGATTAGGTAATAGGTAAGCAGGTGTATCCTCTTCTAAGGAATAAGTAAATACACCTAGGCGATCAAATTTTGTATCTTGAACAAACTTGTATAGCTCATTAAACTCTTCTTCTGTTTCTCCTGGAAAACCAACTATAAAAGTAGTTCGAATTACTATACCTGGTATTTCACTTCTCAATTTATTAATAAGCTCTTCAACATCCTTTTTACTTGTTCGCCTATTCATTCTCTTGAGAACTCCATCATTTATATGTTGTAATGGAATATCTACATATTTAACTACCTTTTCATTATCTCTTATGGATTTAATAAGATTATCGTTAAAATTATCAGGATATAGATATAATACTCTTATCCACTTTAATTCTTCTATTTGATTTAACCTATCTAAAATCTTATTTAGTGAATACTCCCCATATAAGTCAATTCCATAATCAGACGTATTCTGTGCAATTAGAATAATTTCTGAAACTCCATTTTCCACAAGGTATTCAGCTTCAGATATAATATCTTCAATCTTTCTGCTTCTATGTTTACCTCTAAGCTTTGGGATTATACAATAAGTACAATTATTGTCACATCCCTCTGAAATCCTTAAATATGCACTAGTAGAAAAGTTTATTCTTTCAACATTTTCTAAATAAGAATCATTTACATTATCTACCTTGATTACTTTTCTCTTCTGGTCTATTGAATCTAAAATAGAGTTTAATTCCTTTATGTTTCCAGTCCCAATTATTGCATCCACATCTTCAATTTCATCTATTAGTTCTTTGGAATATCTTTGTGCTAAACAACCGGCCAATAGAAGGTATTCACAATTTCCTTCTTCTTTATATTTCGCCATCTCCCAAATAGTCTCTATGGATTCTTCTTTAGCAGCTTCTATAAAACCACAGGTATTAACTATTATGATATTTGCATCCTCGATATCTTCTGCAATATAATATTTATCTTTATTCAAAATACTTTGCATCAATTCTGAATCTACTTCATTTTTAGAACATCCTAAAGTTACAACATATACACTTTTCTTTAACATCTAATCTCTCCTTATGTTTCTTCTTCTAATTCTTCTATAGTCATAAGGACCTTTCTTGGTTTGCTGCCCTCATAACCTCCAATAACTCCTCTTTCTTCCATCTCATCTACAATTCTTGCAGCTCTTGCATATCCAACCTTCAATCTTCTTTGAAGAAGAGAAATTGAAGCCTGTCCCTCTTCAACCACTAACCTAATAGCATCAGGAAGAAGCTCATCTCCATCCACCATATCCAATTCTTTTGTATTTTGGACTACTTCAATAATTTCTTCGTCATAGTTTGTAATATTCTGTTCCTTTAGAAATCCTACTACTCTTTCCACCTCTTCTTCTCCTATAAAAGCCCCTTGAAGCCTAACAGGCTTAGAATAAAAAGAAGGATAAAACAACATATCTCCTTTACCAAGTAGCTTTTCTGCTCCTGCCATATCCAATATGGTTCTTGAGTCCACTTGGGATGACACAGAAAAAGAAATTCTAGAAGGAATATTAGCCTTAATTGTACCCGTTATTACATCAACAGATGGTCTCTGTGTAGCAACTATTAGATACATACCTGCTGCTCTAGCCATTTGTGCAAGTCTACAAATATAATCCTCAATTTCTTGAGCAGCTACCATCATAAGGTCAGCCAATTCGTCAATAACAATAACTATCTTAGGTAATTTATCTTCTTCAACTTTTTGCTTTGAATTATAAGAAGATATATCCCTTACACTATTTTGAGCAAATAATTTATATCTCTTCTCCATTTCATTAACAGCCCAATTCAATGCAAATGACGCTTTTTTTGCATCTGTTACTACGGGAATCAGTAGATGTGGAATACCATTATAGATACTAAGTTCAACTACCTTAGGGTCAATTAATAGCAATTTAACATCTTCTGGGGATGATTTATATAGTATGCTCATGATAATTGTGTTAATACATACACTCTTACCAGAACCAGTCGCACCAGCAATCAGAAGATGAGGCATCTTATCAATAGTTGATACTATAGATTTACCTGATACATCTTTCCCTAAAGCCAATGGAACATCCGAGTTAATGGTTTTATATTCTGTAGATTGTAGTATTTCCTTTAATAAAACATTGTCTTTCACTTTATTCGGAACTTCTATACCTACAGCAGCCTTACCTGGAATAGGAGCTTCAATCCTAATATCTGAGGATGCAAGACTTAAGGATATATTATCGGAAAGTGATACTATTCTGCTAAGCTTAATTCCAGGTGCAGGAGAAAGTTCATAACAGGTTATAGTAGGACCTCTATTAATATTTGATATAGTAGCTTCGATCCCAAAATTCTTCATGGTTTCTTCAATTATCTTAGCATTGTTTAAAATTTCTTTTTTATCGTTTCCATCAGACTTATGACTATTGGATGTAAGTAAATCCAATGAAGGTATGGAATACAATAAATTACTCTCCTGGACCTTTTTTTCTTTAATCTCATGATCAATATTTTCAGTTCCAGTTTTTAAACTTTTTTCAGTTAATTTTTCTTTCACTGGCTCCTTTTTGTTGGAATTTTCTTCCTTTAGATGGATTTCTTTAATAGGAGTTTTTGCATAATCATTTATTACAATATCAACAGTAGGTATTTCGCCTTGGTTCTCTATTTCCAATAGTTTATCTACAGATATCTTTGATTGTTTTCTAATTTTTGGCTTTTCAATGTGTGGGATCTCTGTTTTCAATTCATTAGCTTTCTTTATTACATCCTTTACTTTAGAATTAGTAATAATTAAAAGACTTATAGATACAAGAACGGATAGAACAATATATGTACCTATAGAACCAAAAAACGTGTAAAAGAAGTATCCAAAAATACTTCCTATAACCCCCCCACCCTTATTGAGTTTAGAAAGGTTTAATCCATTTTGAACTCTTGCAAATAATCCACTATTTGATGGATTTATACCATCAAATAGTATTAAGCTGCTAATTAAAATAACTAATATAGCAAATATTACCTTACCCTCTTGTTTTTCGAATCGATCCATTATTAAGACAAGGCCTGTCCCCATTATGAAGAAGGGAAAAAAATATCCCCCAAATCCCATAAGAGAAAATGTAGTTCCATTGATTATTTGTCCTAAAATCCCCATCTTAGTGCTAAATAGGCTTAACAAAATCATAACACTCAATGCAATAACAATTACTCCTATGATATCTTTGTTATATTCTAACCTTTTAGGTTTATTTTTACTTGTACTCTTATTTTTTCTCTTATTATTCATGTATTCACCTGATCTGTACTTTATCCTTAATATTCTTTACTATATGTTATTATAGCATATTAGAGGGTTCTTTACCTAGTGTTTTCAATCAACTCATTTAGCTTTTCAAGTGCAAATGTAAAATCTCCAACTGAATCAATTATACCATGCTTTACTGCCTCTTCCCCTACTAAAATAGTACCTACATCATTTGCAAGCTGGTCTGTTGCATACATAAGTTTTATTAAATTCTCTTCATCTATCTTTGATGTTCTCAAGATAAAATTATTAATTCTTTGTTGCATTTTTTGGAAATACCTAAAGGTTTGTGGTCCTCCTATGACCAATCCTGTGGTTCTTATAGGATGAATAGTCATGGTAGCTGAAGGTACTATAACTGAAAAGTCAGTTGATGTAGCCAAAGGAACCCCTATACTATGTCCTCCTCCTAGCACAATTGATACCTTAGGCTTATTAATTCCATTTATTAATTCAGCT
Source organism: uncultured Tissierella sp. (assembly GCA_964485455.1). GTDB lineage: Bacteria > Bacillota > Clostridia > Tissierellales > Tissierellaceae > Tissierella_B. The sequence continues at coordinate 18,480 of CAZAJU010000002.1, read as the reverse complement.
AATGCAAGACCTGCCTCCACATCACCACCAACAGTGTTTAATATTATAAATAAGCCTTCTATAGATGGATCTTGTTGACTCCCAATTAATAAAGGTATTATATGCTCATATTTTGTAGTTTTCTTATCTGAAGAAGCAATATAGTGACCTTCAATTTCACCTATAAGGGATATAAACTGTATGTTCTTCTTATATCCTACATAACCAGGTATACCAAAATCCTTTATGGTATCTGTATTTTCTTGCTCTTGATCTATTTCATCTTGCTTTTTTTCTTCGTTCATTATAAAGCTCTCCTTTTTATATTCTCTTCTTATGATTTACCTTATTTAAGGATTTATTCAAAAGAAAAAAACATAATCAAAGGGATTATGTTTTTGTTTTAATTACGAATAGGAAAGTTCTACCTTGAATCTTATATAAATAGAACTTTCTCAAAATGAATAACAAGAAAAGCTACATATGACAAATTTTACTCTAGTTCAACAATAATCATGTCAAATCCAATTTTTCTAATCGCATCCCAAGGTATTTCTAATGATGTCCTTTCTGTAGCAAAAAGCTTGAATGAAAATTTTCTATCTGGTACTAAAAGGCTAATAATCTTTCCTGTTTCCTCATCAATTACTAAGTCTGAATCAGCTAATATTCCCATTCTTCCACCACTGTTAAGATTTACTACTTCCTTTTGACCAAGCTCACTTAATCTCATTATCTCACCTTTCCTCTCTATATTAAGGTTTAAATAAATAGCATAATTAAATTGTTCACTAAAACTACCTAACTATTTATATGAGAATTAATGAAATTTTATGATTATCATTTATGATAATATCTCATTAGATATTATAGGCCTGTATGACCAAATCCTCCATCGCCTCTATCAGTGTTGTCTAAATCTTCTACAACTTCAAATTCAACTCTTTCATACTTCGCTAATACCAACTGGGCTATTCTATCTCCATTGTTGATGACAAAATCCTCATCTCCAAGATTAATAAGGATTATCTTTACTTCTCCTCTATAATCACTATCTATAGTACCGATTCCATTAACTAAAGATATCCCATTATTTATAGCTAATCCACTTCTAGCCCTTATCTGCCCCTCATATCCTTGCGGTATGGATAAAAACAAGCCTGTTGGTATTAATGCTCTTTTAAATGGCTTTAAAGTTACTGGAGCCTCAAGAGAGGCTTTTAAATCCAATCCAGCAGATCCATCTGTCTTATATTCTGGTAAATTGTTTAAGCTTTTATTTAATACATGTACCCTCATCATTTAACCTCATTCCAAATATATTTTTCAATTCATCAATAGTTTTTCTTTCATTGCTTAATTGCCCTACATAAGCAATATTGAGCTTAGATTTATTAAAAGTATTATTAACTACTCTATAAATATCATCCATTGTAACAGCATCTATCTTATCGATAACTTCTTTTGGTGATTCAATTCTACCTAATAGAGACATTGACTTGCCAATTTCAAACATCCTGTTGAATGTCCCTTCCATTCCCAAGATAAAGCTGCCCTTTAGCTGCTCTTTGGATTTTCTAAGTTCATCTTTAGTAATAAGATTCTTTTTCATGTAATCCATTTCTTCGTTGATTAGTTTCATGACTTGTACTAGATACTCGGCATTTAATCCTGCGTATATACTATAGTCTCCTGTATTGTCATAGGTTGAAAGGTGAGAGTCGATGGCATAAACCAATCCCATTTCTTCTCTAATTTTTTGGAAGAGTCTAGAGCTCATACTTCCACCAAATACATTATTCATTACCAAAATTGGCTGTATATCTTCTGATATGTTATTAACCGCCTCTAATCCAATGCAAACATGCAATTGCTCTATATTCTTTTTGATTCCCTTAATCTTGTTTTTATAATTATGAACTGCGCTGATTTTATCCAGACTAGTCTTAACTTCTTTATTAAAACTGCCAAAACTTTCATTAAGAAGTTTTATAACCTCTTTAGAATTAAAATTACCCGCCAAAGATATAATCATATTATTTGGGTTATAATTCTTATAGAAGTAATCAATTATAACTTCTCTATTAAGTTTTTTCATGCTATCCGGAGTACCTAATATGGGAAGCTCTAAGCTTGTACCCTCGAACATCAAATCATTTAACAACTCAAATACCAAATCCTCTGGAGCATCTTCATACATATTAATCTCTTCTAATATTACTCCTTTTTCCTTTACAATATCCTCAGGGAGAAATAAAGAGTTGTTAATCATATCTCCAAGTACATCAATAGCTATGGGTAAATGTTGGTCTAAAACTTTAGCAAAATAACAGGTTTGTTCCTTTCCAGTAAAAGCATTAATCTGCCCACCTATATCATCAATAGATTCTGCAATCTCTTTAGGAGTCCTATTCTTAGTTCCTTTAAAGAGCATATGCTCAATAAAATGGGAAATCCCATTATTGGAACTGTCTTCTCGAATAGAACCATTGTCTATTATTACCCCTATTGTTACTGAGTTTACATGTTCTATTCTTTCCATAACAATCTTTATGCCATTTTCTAGTTTATCTAATATATACATTATTTCCTCCACTTTAAGATATTACATCACTTATTGTACCAATTTTATATCCATTTTTAAATAGATAATTAATAATTTCAGGCAAGGCCTTAACTGTATTCGCTGTAGGATGCATAAGAACTATAGCTGAGCTTTCTGCTTTTTCAGCGACCCTTTTAAAAATTAATTCTGCAGTTGCATCCTCTCTCCAATCTACTGTATCTATACTCCATAGAATTAATTTATTATTCAAGTCATTTACAGCTTTAAGTGTATATTCATTGTATGCACCGGATGGTGGTCCAAAAAGACTAGGAGTTTGTCCAGTTATTTCTTCCAAGACTTGTTTTCCCTTACTAATCTCATTCTTATTTTCTTCATAACTCAACTTACTATAGTCTTTATGGGAGAATCCATGATTCCCAATTTCATGTCCACTTTCAAAGATTCGTTTTACAAGCTCAGGATTTTTTTCAGCCCATCTTCCTGTTGGAAAGAATGATATTTGAATATCCTTAGATTTAAAAATATCCAACATAGGAACTATATAATCATTTCCCCAGTCTACATTGACTACAAAAGCGATAATCTTATCCTTCCTAGTCCCTTTGTAATAGATATCCTCCTTATAAACCTCCTTGCCTTTAAATGAAAAAGCAAAAATCAATAAACCTACTACTATTACCACTAGTGCTATGGCTATTATAGCCACCATTTTTTTACTTACAATAAAAAACTTCATGTTATCCCTCCTTCTATTTATGTATATTCAAGGAGAGCTAATATATACAAAAAATAAAACATGAACCATTTGGTCCATGAATTAATTTATTCTTCTTCAGTTTTTTCTTCTTTCTGCGGCTTTTCCTTAGGTTCTTCTGGTAAAAGAGCTTTTCTGGATAGATTGATTCGACCTTGATTATCAATTTCCATGACTTTAACCATTATTTCATCTCCAACCTTGACTACATCTTCAACTTTTGCTACTCTTTCCCTAGCAAGTTGGGAAATGTGAACTAAGCCTTCTTTTCCGTTAAGAACATCCACAAATGCGCCAAAGGTAGTTACTCTAGTTACTTTACCAAGATAAATTTCTCCTGCTTCTACTTCCTTAACGATGTTAGTAATCAAGCTAACTGCTTTTTTACCATCTTCTGCATTTACAGCAGCTATCATTACCTTGCCATCATCATCGATATCAATCTTAACACCAGTTTCATCGATTATCTTATTTATAACTTTTCCACCTGGTCCTATGATGTCTCTAATTTTATCAGGATTTACCTGCATAGTATAGATTTTAGGTGCATATTGGGATACTTCTTCTCTAGGAGTTGTTATAGTTTCTGCCATTTTATCAAGAATAAATAATCTTCCTAGTCTAGCTTTTTCTAATGCTTCTACTAAAATCTTTTCATCTATACCTGCTATTTTTATATCCATTTGTATAGCAGTTATGCCTTCTTTAGTTCCAGCTACTTTGAAATCCATATCTCCTAGGTGATCTTCAAGTCCTTGAATATCTGAAAGAATTGCTACTTTTTCATCGGTCTTTATAAGTCCCATTGCAATACCAGCAACAGGAGCTTTGATTGGTACACCTGCATCCAATAAGGCTAATGTACTACCACAGACGCTTCCTTGTGATGAAGAACCATTTGAACTCAATACTTCAGAAACTAGTCTTATAGTATATGGAAAATCATCTACAGTAGGAATAACAGGCTCTAGAGCACGTTCTGCAAGGGCCCCATGTCCTATTTCCCTTCTTCCTGGACCTCTCATAGGTCTAGCTTCTCCAACTGAATAAGGTGGGAAATTATAGTGGTGCATATAACGTTTGGATTCATCGTCACCAAGTCCATCAATTATCTGTACATCACTTTTAGCACCAAGAGTTGCAATAGTTAGGACTTGTGTCTGACCTCGTGTAAATAAACCTGAGCCATGAGTTCTAGGTAATATCCCTACATCCGTCGTTATCTTTCTGATTTCATCCATTTGTCTATTATCAGGTCTAATACCTTCTTCTAGAATAAGACGTCTTACTTCCTCTTTAATTATATTTTCAATTATCTCTGAAATATCCTTAGCATTTTCTGGATATTCTTCAAGGAATTTTTCCTTTATTTCATTAGATACTTCGGTAATATTATTCTCTCTTTCCTGCTTCTCAACAGTATTTACTGCACGACAAAGCTTCTCTGTACCATAACTTCTAATTTTTTCATCTATCTCTTTATTAGGCATAAAAACTTTAAATTCAGTTTTTTCCTTGCCACATTCTTTAGCAATACCTTCGATAAAATCACAAATCTTTTTTATCTCTTCATGAGCAGCCAATATTGCATCTAACATAGTCTTTTCTGAAACTATATTGGCACCTGCTTCAACCATCATAATTGCATCTTTAGTACCTGACACTGTTAGGTTTATGTCAGATTTATCCCTTTCTGATGCTATTGGATTTACTATAAGTTTGCCATCTACTAAACCCATATGAATTGAGCCTGTAGGACCATTAAATGGTATGTTAGAAATAGATAAAGCTATAGAAGAGCCTATCATAGCTGTTATTTCAGGGCTGTTGTCTTGGTCTACGGACAAAACTGTAGTTATAACCTGAACATCATTTCTATAACCATCTGGGAATAGTGGACGAATTGGTCTGTCGATCAATCTAGATGTAAGAATAGCTTTTTCACTAGGTCTTCCTTCTCTTTTTATAAAACCACCTGGAATCTTTCCTACTGAATATAATTTCTCCTCATAATCTACGCTTAGTGGGAAGAAATCAATTCCTTCTCTTGGCTGTTTAGATGAAGTAGCTGTAGCTAAAACAACTGTATCTCCGTATTGCACTAGACATGAACCACCGGCTTGCTCAGCAACTTTTCCTATTGTAACTGTAAGGTCTCTTCCAGCTAGTTTGTATTGGAACCTTTTTTCCATCGAATACCTCCTTTTAGGATATATTATCCTAATATTTAAAAAATATTATATTACATTTCATAAATTCATCCTGATAAACTAATAGAGCGGGAGAACCCGCTCTTATTAACCTCTGATGCCTAATTTTTCAATTAAAGAACGATATCTTGCAATATCACTGTTTTGTAGGTACTTCATAAGTCCTCTTCTTTGACCTACCATTTTCAATAATCCTCTTCTTGAATGATGGTCTTTTTTGTGTGATTTTAAATGCTCATTCAATGAATTGATTCTGTAAGTTAAAAGTGCAATTTGCACCTCTGGTGAACCAGTATCACCTTCATGTAATTTGTAATCTTCAATAATTTGATCCTTTAATTCTTTTGCTAACATAGTAGCACCTCCTATTTTTTTATACACCTGATGCAAAGTAGTCGCTGAGGAACGATAAACTTAGCAAGAGGTAATCTTTAACATAAATATACTATCATAATGAGCTTAATTTGTAAATAAGCATCTCTTGGAATATCTTTAATTTTCTATTACTCTTTTTACATCTTTCCATATCTGTTCTTTTAACAGTTCAATAGTATCGAACTTCTTCTCATCACGGAGATATTCTATAAATATAAGTTCGATATTCAAGTCATAAATATTTCTAGCAAATCCAAGTATATGTGACTCTATCTTAATAGTATCCTCTCTAAAAGTAGGATTATAGCCTACACTAGATACACTAAGGTATTTAATACCATCAACAATGGTTTCAGTTCTATAAACTCCATTCTTGGGAAGTACGTAGTTCCCGAGTGGATCCATATTAGCAGTAGGAAAACCCAACTTATTACCAATTTTCTTTCCTTGAACTACTTTACCCATTATTGAATAGTTCCTTCCTAGAAGTTTATTAGCCAATTTAATATCGCCATTTAAAATGGATTTTCTTACCCTTGTGCTACTAACAATTTCACCATCTATATAAAGGGGTTCTAAAATCTTTACTTCTATACCGTACTCTCTTCCAAGTTCCCTAAGGGTTTGTGAGTCACCGCATGCCATATAACCAAATCTATAGTCGTTTCCTACAACTACAGCTTTTACATTTAGTTTTTCTATCAAAACCTTGGTCACAAATTCCTCCGGAGATAACTTCATGATATATTGATTAAATTCCATGGTGTATACTAAATCCACTCCAAGGGCTTGTATAATATCATATCTTTGTTTTTTACAGGTAATCAGAGAAGGTCCCTTTCCATCTATAACCGATTTTGTATGATTATCAAACATAAGTACGGAACTTGTATATCCATTTTTTTTAGCAATTTTTATCATTTCCTTTATTAACTCTTGATGACCTAGATGTACACCATCGAAATTACCAAGAGCAATTGCCGTTTTGAATATTGGCTCCTTATTGTCGTCAACACTTAATATTTCCATTCTATCACCTATAACAGTACTTTATCCATTTTTAAATAGAGAATATCATCTTTTAACAATATCTTACCAATTCCAATAAATTCTTCATGGCAGTAGACTCTAAATATCCTATCCAATGATTTTGAATAATTATCTCCTACTGGAATTAATGCACCATTTATCAATCTAGCATAAAAACCATCTGGTACTATAATTTTATCTATGTGGGAAATTGCTTCATCCATAGGCACAAGTAAATTTAATATTTGATCCGTTTCCATATTTTTAAGGGTTTCTATTCCATATGCATTTTCAATGCTAAAATTTCCCACCCCAGTTCTTATTAAGTATGACATATATCCATAAGTACCAAGCTCATTTCCTATGTCCTCACACAATGTTCTAATATATGTGCCCCTAGAACACCTAGTCTTAAAAATTATTTCCCTATCATTAATATCCATTATAGTTAGACTTTTAATATTTACTTCTCTTGGAGTTCTTTCAATTGATTTACCTTCTCTAGCTAGTTCATAAAGCTTCTTTCCATCTACCTTCAAGGCAGAATACATTGGAGGTACTTGGAGTATATTGCCTCTAAATTTACTAAAGGCTTCCCTAATTTCAACTTCTGTAACATTTTTATTCGACTTATTTATAACAACACCATCAGAATCTCCAGTATCAGTTGCTATTCCTAGATGTAGCTCACCTATATACTCCTTATCTACCCCTAGTAGATATTCACTGACTCTAGTAGCTTTCCCAATACAGATTGGTAGAACTCCTGTTGCGTTAGGATCTAATGTTCCAGTATGTCCAATCTTTTTAGTTTTAAGTAATCTCCTAAAAAAGTAAACAGCATCATGAGATGTCATTCCTCTTGGTTTAAAAAAATTTATTACTCCATCCATTTTATCACCACATATCTATGAGCTTTTGTACTATTATTTTTTCGGCAGATTCGATATCAACATTTAGACTACAGCCAGCTGCTCTAATATGTCCGCCTCCATTAAATTCTGAACATACTTTTGAAACATCTACATATTCTTTACTTCTTAGACTTATCTTAATAATTCCTTCATTGTTTTCCTTTAATAGGCAAGCCACTTCTACGCCTTTAGTATCCTTTACAAAGGATATTATACCTTCAGTATCCTCCATTTGGGCATTGGCCTTTTTTAACATATCTTGAGTTACCTTAACAACAGCAATTTTATTATCATAGTACGTTTTGAAGGTTGATAGACAATCTATGAAAAGATTTGTTCTTTCCATACTCCTACTTTGATAGAGATTTAATACTATTTTTTTCTTGTTTATACCCTTTCTCAGTAGGTCTGCTGCGATTTCGTGTGTTTTATCAGTAACACTTTCATACATAAAACTACCTGTATCAGTATTAATAGCTGTATAGATACAGGTAGCAATTTCCTCATCAATTTCAATACCCATTTTCTCTAGAAAAGAATAAACTATCTCACCGGTAGCACAAGCCTTGCTATCTACAATGTTGTAGTCAGCAAAGGCTGTATTGCTCACATGGTGATCTATATTAATAACCTTAGTTGACTTAGAAATTATATACTTTAACTTGCCAAGTCTTTCTATATCGCTACAATCTAAAACTATTAATAGATCTATGCTCTTTTCATCGTATTCTTGAATTATATCTATATGAGGAAGAAATTGATAATCCGAAGGAATGATATCAGATTTAATGATCTTAATCTTCTTTCCTATCTTCTTAAGAGCTAATCCCATAGCTAAAATTGAACCTACATTATCCCCATCAGGACTTGTATGAGAAATTATATATATCTCATCTGATGCTTTAATAAGATCAATAGCTTGACTTATAGTACTATTCATCTTTTTCAACCTTAATATCCTTATTTACATCTGCTATTAACTTAGACATTTCAATTGCTTTTTCTATGGATTCATCTAAAAAGAAACGTGGTTCTGGTGCATGTCTTAGATCAATTCTTGCACCTATTTCCTTTCTGATAAAACCCTTGGCACTATTAAGTCCTAAAAGAGTGTTCTCTTTTTCTTGTTCATCTCCCAAAACTGAGACATAGATTTTAGCAAAACTTAAATCTCTAGTTACTTCCACCCTTGTAACTGTAGTCATATGTCCAATCCTTGGATCTTTTATTTCATTTAATACTAAGTCTGATACAACTTTTCTTACTTCTTCAGAGATTCTATTGATTCTTTTAATATTCATACTAACACCTCTATTTGTTTTCTACTTCTTTAAGGATATATGCCTCTAAAGTATCTCCTTCTTTAAGATCGTTGTAATTTTCTAAGCTAATGCCCGCTTCATATCCTGTAAGTACTTCCTTAGCATCATCTTTAAATCTCTTAAGAGATGATACATTACCATCAAATCTAACTACATCGTCTCTTAGAAGTCTTACCTTAGCATTTCTAGTAATCTTGCCACTCAATACATAAATACCACCTATTGAGGTTCCGTTTGGCAACCTAAATGTCTGTCTAATCTGCGCTCTGCCAAGAACTTCTTCTACTATTTTAGGAGCATGCATTCCCTTAACTGCTGCTTGTATATCTTCTATAGCTTCATATATTACTCTGTAAGTTCTAATATCTACTTCTTCTTTTCTGGAAATTTCAATAGCATTTAAATTAGGTCTTACATTAAAGCCAATTACTATAGCATTGGAAGCTGATGCTAACATTATATCATTTTCAGTTATACCACCTACACCACCATGGATTATATTTATTCTAACCTCGTTAGTATCAAGCTTTTCTAATGATTGAGCCAATGCCTCTATAGAACCTCTTCCATCTGCTTTAATTATGATATTTAAATCTTTAATTTCCCCTTGTTTGATTCTTTCAAACAAGTCATCTAAGGATACCTTATGAGTGATTTTAAGTTGCTCTCTTAATTGATCTTTCCTAGTATCTGCAATATTACGAGCTTTTCTTTCATCCTCTACTACATATAGAAGATCCCCAGAATTAGGTACTTCAGATAAACCCAGGATTTGAACAGGGATTGAAGGAGTTGCCTTCTTTACTTTCTTACCCTTATCATCAAACATAGCTCTTATTCTTCCACTTGCAGTACCAGAAACAACCATATCTCCAACCTTTAATGTTCCCTTTTGCACTAGAACAGAAGCTACTGGTCCCCTTCCTTTATCTAGTTGGGCCTCGATTATTGTACCTACTGCCGCTCTATTAGGGTTAGCCTTTAACTCTTGCATTTCTGCAACTAGTAGTATCATTTCTAGAATATCTTCGATTCCTATTCTTTGTTTTGCAGATACAGGAACTGTAATAGTATCTCCACCCCAGTCCTCTGGTACTAACCCATTTTCTGATAACTCTTGCATAATTCTACTTAAATCAGCAGAAGGTTTATCTATTTTATTTATTGCAACAATTATTGGAACACCTGCTGCTTTAGAGTGAGCTATAGCTTCTATTGTTTGAGGCATAACCCCATCGTCAGCTGCAACTACAAGAATTGAAATATCAGTTACTTGAGCTCCTCTTGCTCTCATTGCTGTAAAAGCTTCATGACCTGGTGTATCTAGGAAAACTATTTTCTTACCATTTACATTTACTGTTGAAGCTCCTATATGTTGGGTTATTCCTCCTGCTTCACCTGTAGTAACACTTGTGTGTCTAATTGCATCTAGCAGGGATGTTTTACCGTGGTCAACGTGACCCATTACAGTAACTACAGGTGGTCTAGGTTGTAAATCCTTTGGATCATCTTCAAAATCCAAATTGAATTCATCTTCTTCAGTTTCTGGAGTCAATACATTAACTTTAAATCCAAATTCATCTGCTACAATTGCAGCCACTTCTGAATCTATGGTTTGATTTTGAGTAGCCATTACTCCTAAACCTATAAGCTTAGATATTATTTGAGATGCATTTACTCCCATCTTTTCAGCTAAATCACGAACTACTATATCGCCTTCTATATCTATAATAAGACCATCCCCTTTTTCTTTATTTTTTGATTCTTTCTCTTTAACAACATTATTTGTATTGTTATTTGCATTGTTATTTTTATTCTTATTGTTCTTATTAGTTTTTACTTTCGCAGACTTATTCTTGCTTTCCTCTTCGATTTTTTCTTCTATTTCTTCTTCAATTTCTTCTTCTATATTTACTTCTTCCGTGACTATTTTCTTTGTATCTTCCAAAAGAAGTTCCTTAATAAGCTCTGCTTCTTCTGATTCAATTGAACTCATATGACTGCCTACTTTAATGTTTAATTCCTCAATCTTTTCTATGAGTTCCTTACTGCTTATATCTAATTCCTTTGCTAATTCATAAACTCTGATTTTCGTCATATATTACACCTCCTAGTGTTTAAGGTGATTACTATTTTTCTATAACCTCTTTTAATCTATTATAAAGATCCTCTGATATCTCTATTTCTAATGCACGTTGAATTTTCTTATTCTTATAGGCAACATCAAAACATTCTTTTGTTGGGCATACATATGCTCCACGTCCATTTGCCTTACCAGTTAAATCTACACTTACTTCATTTTCGTTGTTTTTAACTATTCTAATTAACTCTTTCTTAGGCTTACTCTCACCACATGCAATACATTTTCTTAGAGGAATTTTCTTTTTTTTCATAATATCACCCCTTATTCAAGCTCTTCAAACTGGCTTTCTGATTTTATATCTATTTTCCAATTAGTAAGCTTTGCTGCAAGTCTGGCGTTTTGACCTTCCTTTCCGATAGCCAATGATAGTTGATAATCTGGTACAACTACTACAGCAGACTTTTCTTTTTCATTGACAATGACTTTTACAACTTTAGATGGACTTAAGCTATTTGCAATAAAATCTTCCATATTTTTGTTCCAGATTACAATATCAATTTTTTCGCCATTTAGTTCATCCACTATAGCCTTTACTCTACTACCTTTAAATCCTACACATGCTCCTAATGGGTCAACATCTGGATCCTTAGAATATACTGCAATTTTAGTTCTAGAGCCTGCTTCTCTAGATATGGAAAATATCTCTACAATTCCTTCGTTAATCTCTGGTACTTCTAATTCAAAAAGACGCTTTACAAGGCTAGTGCTTGCTCTAGAAAGTATTATTTGTGGACCCTTTGTAGTCTTCTTAACCTCTAAAATTACTAACTTTAATCTATCACCTTGATTATATTCCTCACCTTCCATCTGTTCAGCAGGTGGAAGAACGCCTTCAGTTTTCCCAAGATCAATATATATGTTGTTCTTTGATATTCTTTGTATTTGTCCAGTTATAATTTCATTTTCTCTGTTGATAAATTCATCAAAGATTACATCTCTTTCTGCATCCTTTATCCTTTGTATAACAACTTGCTTTGCAGTTTGGGCTGCTATTCTACCAAAATCCTTAGGAGTTATTTCTATCCTAACCACATCACCAAGCTGATGGTTCTCATTTTTTCCTTTTGCTTCTTCTAAGGAGATTTCTAAATATGGATTTTCAACATTCTCCACAACATCCTTAGTCGCATATACCTTAACTTCCCCTGTTTCTCTGTCCATTTCAACAAGAACATTTTGTGCTGACCCAAAGTTTTTCTTATAACTTGAGATAAGCGCTGATTCTAGAGCATCAAATATTATCTCCTTAGAAATCCCCTTCTCTTTTTCAATCTCATGAAGGGCTTCTATAAAATCTCCATTCATTAATTAGACCTCCTTAAAATTTTAAAGCTAACTTTACAACTGATATTGAATCCCTTGGTATCTGGAATTTATTATTGTTATAATCTAATAAAGTAATACATTCATCATTAAAGCTATCCAAAATACCTTCGTAATGCTTTTTATCATTAATAGAAGTATATAGATTTACCTCTATATCCTTCCCAAGATTTCTATTAAAGTCTTTATCTGTTTTTAATGGTCGATCTAATCCAGGAGATGATACTTCTAAGTAATAAGCCATACTTATAGGGTCACTTTCATCTAATCTTTCACTTAGAGCTTCACTCATAAGTTGGCAATCATCAAGGGTAATTCCACCAGGCTTATGAATATAAACTCTTAAATAGTAGCTCCCAAATTCCTTTATAAACTCAACATCTACTAACTCGAAGTTTAAGTTTTCCACTATAGGTTCACACAGAGCTGTTACCTTTTTAATTATATCTTTATTGCTCATTCTACACCTCCAAAGTTTAAAATTCTTCCATACTAAAAAAATCAAGAGTGGGTAAACCCACTCTTTGCCAGAAATTCCTTATCATTGTCTTAATTATTATATCATAGCTTAAGGTAAAAATCAAATGCTAAATAGGCTTATTTGATAGGTTTCAGGTTATAGCTTGGTCTTTTAATATTATTTCCCGAATTATCCTTCTCAATCATTAAAGTTGATAGAGCTATAAAAGATTTATTACAATTACAATTTTTTAATTTCTTCAAGAAGTTCTTGTAATAGATCCTCTTCCTTTACTTTTTTGATTATCTCACCATTTCTAAATATTAAGCCTTCTCCATTCCCTCCTGCTATCCCTATATCTGCTTCTCTAGCTTCTCCAGGTCCATTCACTGCACAACCCATAATGGCTACTTTTATGTGCTTATCTATATTTTCTAAAAGCCTTTCAGCTTCTTCCGCTATTTTTATCAAATCAATATTAGTTCTACCACATGTAGGACAGGATATTAGCTCAAGACCTTCTTCAAGAAGTCCCAAAGATTTGAGTATTTCTCTTCCTACCCTTACCTCTTCAACTGGATCTCCTGTCAGGGAAATTCTAATGGTATCCCCTATACCCATTGCAAGGAGTGTACCTATTCCAACTGCGGATTTAATAGTTCCTCTCCATGGGGTACCTGCCTCAGTTACACCTAGATGAAGTGGGTAGTCACATAATTCGCTAATCATACTATAAGCTTCAATAGTCATTGGAACATTACTGGCTTTAAGGCTGATTTTTATATCGCGAAAATCCATGTCCTCCAAGAGTTTAGTTTGCTCTAGTGCACTATAGACCATGGAATTTGCATTTACACCCTTAAATTTCTCTAAAAACTCCTTTTTAACCGAACCTGAATTAACACCTATTCTGATTGACAAGTTATTTTCTTTACAAGCTTTTACTACTTCCTTAACTTTGTCAAGGCTCCCAATATTTCCTGGATTAATTCTAAGACCATCAACACCATATTTTATTGCTTCTAGTGCTAATTTATAGTCATACTGTATATCTGCAATAATTGGAATATTTATCTGCTTTTTTATTTCTTTAATTGCTTTAGCATCTTCAGTAGATGATACTGCAGACCTAACGATGTCGCAACCTGCATTTTGAAGTTTCTTGATCTGATTTACAGTACTAGCTACATCTTGGGTCAAAGTATTAGTCATGGATTGAACACTGACCTTATTGTTACCTCCTATTAGTACATTACCTACTTTAATTACTCTTGTATTTTTTCTTTTCATTTAATCACCTTCAAAATAAGTTTATCTTTAATAAATCCTTGTAGGTAACTATTAACATAAGGGATATTAAGAGTAAAAACCCTACGGTATGAATAAAACCTTCTTTATCAGGGTCAATTGGCTTTCCACGAACAACCTCTACTATTAGAAAAACTATTCTGCTTCCGTCAAGAGCTGGTATAGGTAATAGATTGAAAAAGCCTAAGTTAACGCTTATAAACCCAAGTAGATATAGTAAATTTAGAAATCCTGATTCAGCTGCTCTTCCGATTTCAGTTATTACTCCCACAGGGCCAGAAATATCATTTGTAGAGACGCTGCCTCTAAAAACATTCTTTAGAAAGTCAAACATTAAACTTATAAACATACCAGTTGTTTCTAATCCACCTTTTATTGCTGAGCTAACTGATTTCTCATAGGCAGGAATAATCCCTATAATAGTTCGCCCATTTTCCACTTCAGGTCGTACTGTTATTAACTTTTCTTCCCCATTTCTTATAAGAATAACATCCATATCCTTAGATGCATCAGCACTGCTGATAGTCTCTGTAAGCTCTTTCCAGCTTTGAATATCCTCATCGTTAATAGATATAATCTTATCACCCTTTAATATCCCTTGAATCTCTGCTGGAGAATCTTTTATGACTTCGTTAATAGTTGTGGTTGGCATTCCTGTATTGTATGCAACTATGGAAAGTACAATTATAGCTAGTACGAAATTCATAATTGCTCCAGCAGCTACGGTTGCTATCCTCTTAAAGGGACTCACCTTATTGAATCCTCTAGGATCATCAGAATTTTCATCCTCACCTTCCATTTTTACATAACCACCTATGGGAAGTAGCCTTAAGGTATATTGAGTTTCACCTTTTTTAGTTTGTAGCACCTTCGGACCCATACCTATAGCAAATTCATTAACCTTGATTCCTGATAATTTTGCAATTGTAAAATGACCTAGTTCATGAAGCAGCACTACTAATAAAAATACAAATATTGCTGCAATCGCAGTTTGCATTAAAACACCACCTTATTTAAAGAAAATATCTTACAAAGTAATATATTACAGGAGCTGCCAAGATTATACTATCGAATCTATCTAAAACTCCTCCATGACCAGGCATAAGTTTCCCGAAATCCTTGATCCCTGTAATCCTCTTTATTTTTGAAGCTACAAGATCTCCCATCTGGGATATAACAGATGTTAAGATTGACATAATTACCAATTTCCATATAGGTGATAAGTTTACAAGCAATGCATAAATAATAGTAATTGTTAGACTACCGATAATTCCGCCAATTGAACCTTCTATTGTCTTGTTTGGGCTTATTTTAGGACTAAGCTTATGTTTTCCAAATAAATTGCCTGCAAAGTAGGCAAAGGTATCTGTACCAAATGCAATAAGAAAAACAAGCCATATGTACTTCGTTCCTTCAAAGTAGCTTATGTGAAATAACATAAATGGTATGTACATAATTCCAAATAGGGTTATTCCTATGTCAACTGTACTCTTCTCTTTACCAAATAAAAGAGTAATAAGCATAATAATTAATACAGAGGTTATTACCAAATCCCTTTCAACTATAGGGAAAATATCTGCAAAAAATATGATTAGACATCCAAGATATCCAACATTATAATATGGCTTAACCCCCAAATTTTTCTCTGCATTAAAAAATTCCCTAATTCCTATTAAGGATAAAACCAATAAAGAAATGGATAGTAAAGGTCCTCCAATATTTACAACTAATATCAAAAGAATTAAGCCAATAATCCCAGAAGATACTCTTTTCTTTAAATCCTTCACCTAGATTCCCCCAAACCTTCGATTTCTACTTTGATAATCAATAATTGCTTTGTATAAATGTTTTTCTGTAAAATCAGGCCATAGGATGTCAGAAAACCAGAATTCTGAGTAGGCAATTTGATAGAGTAAAAAATTGCTAAGTCTATATTCACCACTAGGTCTAATTACCAAATCTGGGTCAGGCTGATTTTTTGTATATAAATATTTTGAAAATTCTTGAGTATTTATTTCTTCAATACTTATATTACCCATTTTATAATCTTTTAAAAGAAGTTTGATTCCTTGAATAATCTCATCTCTTCCACCATAGTTTAAAGCTATATTCAGAGTCATTCCAGTGTTATCTTTGGTTTTATCAATAGCTTTTTCAACTTCTTTTCGAGGTAGCTCCGGCAATGCTGAAATATCTCCTAATATACACAACTTAACATTATTCTTAGTTAATCTATCCAATTCTTTTCTTATATATAATACTAATATCTTCATAAGACCTTCTATTTCTTCCATGGGTCTTTTCCAGTTTTCTGTTGAAAAAGCATATAGTGTCAAGTGTTTTATTCCAATTTCTGAAGCTGCTTCTACTATTTCAACAACTCGTTTCATACCCTCTTGATGGCCAAAATTTCTGGGTAATTTCCTACTCTTAGCCCATCTACCGTTACCATCCATAATTATGGCTATATGCTTTGGGAGTTTCTCTGGAATTATGTTAGATATCAGTTCCTTATTTTCCATCTCCATATATCCTCCATTATGAAAAACCCCTTTATAAAAGGGGTTTAGTCATTTTCTATTAGAATTACATTAGATTTCCATTAATTCTTCTTCTTTTTTCTTAGTAACAACATCAACCTGCTCTATGAATCTATCTACTACCTTTTGTAATTCTTCTTCAGCTTTTTTCAAATCATCCTCGGATATTTCCTTGGATTTTTCCATCTTCTTGATTTTATCTATAGTATCTCTTCTAGTATTTCTTATAGCAACCTTAGCATTTTCTCCATTTTTCTTAACTACTTTAGTTAAATCCTTTCTTCTTTCCTCTGTTAGTTGAGGAATTATAAGTCGAATGATCTTTCCATCATTTGAAGGATTTAATCCTAAGTCTGATTTAAGAATTTCTTTTTCGATAACTGGAATTAATTTTGCATCCCATGGTTGAATCACTAGAAGTCTTGGCTCAGGAGCAGAAACGCTTCCTACTTGTTTTAATGGTGTAATCTGTCCGTAATAATCTACGTTTATTTTGTCCAATAATTGCGGATTAGCTCTTCCAGCACGGATGCTTAACAATTCTTCCTTGTAGACAGATATGGTTTTACCCATTTTTTCTTCAGCTTCTTTTAGAAGTTCATGATACATAATTAATCCTCCTTTACTTGAGTTCCTATTTTTTTCCCTAAAACAACATCTACAATATTATTTGGCTCGTCTATACCAAATACTATTAATGGAATCTTATTGTCCATACATAATGAAGTAGCTGTTGAATCCATTATTCCTAATCCTAAATTAAGTATATCAATATATTTCAATGTGTCAAACTTTTTAGCTTGGTTATTTATCTTAGGATCTGAGTCATATACCCCATCGACACCTTTTTTAGCAAGAAGAATTACCTCTGCTTCAATCTCAGCAGCTCTAAGTGCTGCTGTAGTATCAGTTGAAAAATACGGATTACCTGTTCCAGCTCCAAAAATGATAACCCTTCCTTTTTCCAAATGTCTTATAGCTCTTCTTCTAATATATGGTTCTGCTACTTGTCGCATTTCTATAGCAGTTTGAACCCTTGTTATTACTCCCATATTTTCAAGTGCATCTTGTAGTGCTAATGCATTCATGACAGTTCCAAGCATTCCCATATAATCAGAGGTAGCTCTATCCATTTCTTTAGTAGACCTACCTCTCCAAAAGTTACCTCCACCTACTACTATGGCAACCTCTACTCCTAAGCGTTGTATTTCCTTAACCTGTCTTGCAATATTAATTACAGTTTCAGTATCAATTCCATTACCTTTTCCACCTGCTAAAGCTTCTCCGCTTAACTTTAGAATTATTCTCTTAAATATAGGCTCCATCAAATACACTCCTTTAGCCTAATGTTTTAAAAGGAGAACGCTAGCGTTCTCCTTATTAATTTAAGCTAGGTACCCCTAACTTAAGGGCTAGGGACATCTTCGCCTCATTATTACATCGATCCAACATATAATTGGATTCTTACATGTTCATTTGCTTTGCTACTTCTTCTGCAAAGTTTTCTTCTTTCTTTTCTAAGCCTTCTCCAACTTCAAATCTTGCAAATCTTCT
>CAZAJU010000001.1:0-63981 GCA_964485455.1 uncultured Tissierella sp. | reverse complement strand
TTATAACAATAGTATTACAAATTAGTTAAAAAATCAACAACATAAATTTCTTAAACTAGTTGTTTTTATTATTTCCTCTGAGATAATATATACTAACAGATATAAAATGGAGGAAATTATGAAAATAGTAGGATTAATTACTGAATACAATCCCTTCCACCTAGGTCACAAATACCATCTAGATCAGTCCCTTAAAATCACTGACGCTACACATTCCATAGCAATAATGAGTTCTTCCTTTGTGCAAAGAGGTGAGCCTGCTTTAGTGGACAAATGGACTAGGGCCAAGATGGCAATAGATAACGGGGTAGATTTGGTAATCGAGTTGCCTTTTGTATTCTCTGTTCAAAGTGCAGAACTCTTTGCATATGGAGCTCTTAAGATATTAAATTCTTTAAATATAGTCGACTGCATTTCATTTGGAAGCGAAAATGGAGAACTAAGCAAGCTAAAAAAAGCTGCAAGTATCCTATCTGACGAACCTTTAAAGTATAAAGATATGCTAAAGGAAAATTTAAAAAAGGGCATGGCCTATTCTGCTTCAAGAAGCAATTCATTGGATTCTTATATAAAATCTCTAGATTCAAGTGATACTTACGATTATGCCAGTATGCTAAAAGAGTCTAACAATATATTAGGAATAGAGTATCTTAAGAGTCTCATAAGACTAAATTCATCTATTGAGCCTTTTACTGTAGGACGGGTGGGAAATAGATATAAGGACAACCAGATAACAACTACAGTAGCATCAGCAACAGGAATCAGAAATAAATTACTTACTGAAAGCATAAACTCTATAAGTGATTTCATGCCAAAGGAAGCCTATAAATACCTTATAGAATTCCATAATAGATATTCTATTTTTAATCAAATAGATAACTATAATGAAATACTCCAGTATTTATTCAGAATTAAAACTTCTGATGATCTTAGAAAAATTATGGATATGGAGGAAGGTCTTGAAAATCGAATTTTAAGACTAAGTTTAAAGCACTATAAATTGAATGAACTTATTGATGAAGTAGTTACAAAGAGATATCCTTCAACGCGAATAAAGAGAATCCTTATACATCTCTTAATGGATTTACATCGAGATGAAATAAAAAAGCTCTATGAGTTACCAATCGAATATATAAGAGTACTTGGGGTTAATAAAAAAGGCATGGAAATCCTTCAAAGATTATCAAAAACCTCTGAAATCTCTATAATCACCAAATACTCAAGCTATAAGAAACTCAATAATGCAAATATAAACCTATTTTTAGGCTTTGAAGAAAAGGCTACGGATTTATATTTTCTTGGAATAAGCAAAACAAAACACTATGAAAAAATGGATTATATAACTTCGCCATATATTAAATAATTGTCTACCCTCTTTCATATATTTATAGAAAGAAAGAGAGAGTGGATAATATGCATAGGAATAAGATAAAAATTTTTACAGGACTTATGCTTTTATTTATAGCAATAGAGATAATAATTGATCCAAATAAATCCATCGAAAGTGCAAAACAAGGATTAAATATATGGTTTAACATACTTCTGCCTTCCTTATTCCCCTTCATCTTAATAACTGATTTAATGATTTCCTTTGGTTTGGTCGATTACTTTACAAGGTATCTGGAGCCAATCATGCGCCCTTTATTCAACGTTCCAGGAGTAGGGGCTTTCCCCCTAACCATGAGTATTTTGAGCGGCTATCCCATAGGTTCTAGGTTAACATCAAAGATTAGGAGTGAAGGTCTAATCTCTAAAAATGAAGCAAATAGATTAATAGGCTTTTGTTCCACATCTGGGCCACTTTTTATATTGGGCTCAGTGGCTATAGGGATGCTTGGTTCACCTGAGCTTGGATTTTTATTGCTGATTCCTCATTATTTAGGCGCATTGACTATTGGATTTTTACTTGGACTATCTAATAGACAAAAAAGAGATTACAAGTATAATAAAGACCATATTATGAATAGAAATATTCTCTTAAAGACCCATGAGAAATCTGCCGGAGCCATTTTATCTAAATCCGTTATGGATAGTATGAATTCCATGCTAATAGTGGGAGGGTTTGTAATAATATACTCTGTTGTTATAAAAATTATTTTGGATTCCAGTGGGTTTAATTTCATATTAATAATATTATCCAAGATAACAAAAATAGAAACTATAGCTTTAAAAGCTATAGTTGCAGGAATCATAGAAATTACTAATGGTTGTGCCTTAATATCAGAACTAAATATACCATTGATCAAGAAAATTCTATTTATTAATCTTATCATAGGTTGGGGTGGCTTCTCAATTCATAGTCAGGCTATTAGCTTTATAAGCGATACAGATATAAATACCAGATTCTATCTAATCTCTAAGGCCTTTCATGGATTTTTATCATTTATTTACACCTATATAATGTATTTGTTATTCTATAAAAATAAAATAATAAGCACTTTTATTCCTAGAGAGCCTTTTAATATATATACAAATAGCTGGTTAAAGATATTAACCAGCTCTACAACATTGGTATTCAGTTCAATTATGTTTTTGATAATACTTAGTATATTTATCCAGGAATTTAGGAGAAGAACTTAGTCATTTCCCCTGAGTTCTTTTCTATTGTCATTAAGTAATTGTATAACCTCTTTTAAATTCTCCTGAGTTTCTTCTAATAAGGTATCAGCATATTCCATAGCGCCTATCCTAATTTCCTTAGCATTTATTTGGGCTCTTGTTACTATATCTTCAGCTCTTTGGTTTGCTACCCTAATAACCTCATCTTCGTCAACCATCTCTTTAAGTTTATAATTAGCTTCATTAATCAAATTATCAGCATCCTTTTGGGCTTCTGCTAATATTCTTTGTCTCTCTTCTTTAATCCATGCTGCTTGCTTGATTTCATCAGGAAGTTTTATTCTGATTTCTTTAATAATGTCTAGAATTTCCTCCTTGTCAACCATGACCTTACCGGTAAAGGGCACGCTTGTCCCAGCTTCAACAATATCTTCTACTTCATCAATAAGATCTAATATATCCATTTAAAATCCCCCTTTGATTTTATCTTTTAAAGCATCTTCAACTATTTTTGGAACAAACCCAGAAACATCTCCTCCAAGTACTGAAACCTCCTTGACTATACTTGAGCTTAAAAAGGAGTATTTAGTATTTGATACCATAAAAAAAGTTTCTAGCTTTGGATATAGTTCTTTGTTAGCTAAAGCCATTTGCATTTCATATTCAAAATCAGATACTGCTCTCAATCCCTTAACTATAATATTAGTATCAATTTTCTTTGCATAATCGATTAAGAGCCCGCTAAAAGAATCTACTTTAACGTTATTTAAATGTTTTGTAGTCTCCTTGATCAAATCTAATCTCTCCTGTGTTGTGAATAGTCCTACTTTAGAATTATTTACTAGAACTGCTACTGTAACTTGCTCAAATTGCTCAGAACATCTTTCGATTATATCTATATGTCCATTGGTCAATGGATCAAAGCTTCCTGGATATATCACTCTCATAATTAAACCTCTCTATTTTTAAAAAAGGATAGTGTTTTACTTCCATACTTACGAGCATCATATCTTTGAAGAGCACCTGACTCCATAACAGGATTAAAATTTGTTTCATGTTCTACTATTAACTTTCCAAATTCACTTAACAAATCATAATCAGCAACCAGTTTCATTGAATTAAATAGCAAATCATGATTTTTAAAAGGTGGATCCATATAAATATAATCAAATTTTATTCCATTAGACTTAAAGAAATTTAGGGCTCCAATTGAATCCCTTTTAAGAATTATACTTTTTTCTGTAAATCCAGTATGGTTTAAATTTTCTTTTATAACATCTATACTTGATTGAGAAATATCAATAAAATAAGCTAGTTTGGAACCCCTGCTTAAAAATTCTATCCCAATTGCTCCAGAACCACTAAAAAGATCTAACACAACTGCTTCACTTTTTAAAGGTTTTAATATATTGAAGAGATTTTCTTTTATTCTATCCTCCGTAGGCCTAGTTTCCATTCCCTTAGGAGCTTTTAATTTATGTCCTTTTCTTTCACCAGATATAACTCTCAATATGATCTTCCTTTCTAATTAACCACTATTCTATCACATTTTATCTAATAATTGAACTTTAATAATCTAATTCATGGTTAATTTTATCAAAGAGTTCTTCAACTTTAATCCTTAGATTAGTATATTTTTCCCTTTGAAGTAGAGGATCTAAGTCGATTATCTCTTGGGCATCCTTTTGAGCATGCTTTAATATCTCCATATCTCTGACTAAATTAGCTACTTTTAACTCGGGTAAACCATGCTGTCTCGTCCCAAAAAACTCACCTGGTCCCCTAAGCTCCAAGTCTTTTTCAGATATTTTAAAGCCATCGCTAGATGATTGAAGAATTCTCATTCTTTCTCGAGAAATTGGATTCATACTTTCGTTAATTAAGATACAATAAGACTGGTACTCTCCTCTACCAACTCTACCTCTTAATTGATGAAGTTGAGCTAAACCAAAGCGTTCTGCATTGAAAACCACCATTAAATTTGCATTAGGAACATTTACACCCACCTCTATAACAGTAGTAGAAACTAGTATTTGAACTATATTTTTCTTAAATTCATCCATGATTATATCCTTATCCCTAGGTGTCATTTTCCCGTGTAGAAGTCCAACGTTGAATTCCGAAAAGATTTCATGTTTTAATTTATTATAAAGCTCCTCAGCAGAATTAATATCCATACTTTCAGATTCTTCAATTAGGGGACAAACTATATAGCATTGTCTACCTTCTATTAGCTGTTTTCGTATAAATGCATAGATTCTTTCCTTCATATCTTCCCCTACAGCATAGGTCTCTATCTCCTTTCTACCTGGAGGAAGTTCATCTATAATGGATATATCCAAATCTCCATAGAGTATCAAACCTAGTGTTCTAGGTATTGGGGTTGCAGTCATTACAATAGTATCAGGATTTTTCCCTTTTTTACTTAAAATGGCTCTTTGCTTTACTCCAAATCTATGCTGTTCGTCGGTTATTACTAAACCAAGATTTTGAAACTGAACACTATCCTGAATTAAAGCATGTGTACCTACTATGATATCTATTCGTCCTTCTTTTAAATCCTCTAAAATCAAATCCTTATTCTTTTTAGATAGGCTTCCTACAAGAAGTTTACATTTGATATTTGAGCCCTCAAATACTTTTGAGATGGACTCAAAATGTTGAGCAGCTAGTATTTCAGTGGGTGCCATCATCGCAGCTTGATATCCACTTAGAACTGCTTTGTACATAGAGATTATTCCTACTATTGTTTTACCAGAACCTACATCCCCTTGAACTAACCTATTCATCTGCTTGCTGGACTCCATATCAGATAAAATTTCATCCAATACTTTATTTTGAGCTTTAGTAAGTTTAAATGGTAGCTTTTCAATAAAGTCATACACCTCTTTTTGAGTAGGAAATATTATTCCATCTCCGCTCATCATCACTTTATTTTTTATAATAAATAATCCTAGCTGAATAATAAAAAGTTCTTCATAGGCAAGCCTATTTCTTGCTTTAATCATTTCCTCCTTGCTTTTTGGAAAATGAATTGTATAAAGTGATTTTCTTATATCCATAAAATTATACTTATTTATCAAATCATCTGGAAGAAATTCATAAATATCATACAAAAATTCCTTAAGGGTAGCCTTAATTATATTTACCAATTCTTGATTTTTTAAGCCTTCCGTAAGAGGATAAACGGGTAATACTATTCCAACTTTCTTGGATTCATCTGGATTTTCAAAAACAGGATTTATTATCTGGTGCTCCATGCCTATTTTATTGTACTTACCGTTGATTACGTACACTTGTCCTGGAACAAATCTATCCTTTAAATAATCCTGATTAAACCAGACCATATTTCCAAATCCGCTGTTATCCTTAAAAGGTACCTTCAAAATTGAAAAATTTTTCCTTGGTCTATTTATAGTTCCATATCCAGTTATTTCAACCTTCAAACTTACTTTTTCATCCCTCTTGGATTCTATCAAGGTCTTATAGCTAGTCCGATCATCATACTCCCTTGGCACAAAATAGATTAAGTCTCTTACGGTTTGAATGTTAAGCCGCCTAAGACGGTATGCTCTCTTTGGTCCAACTCCTTTTAAGTATTGTATACTCATATCCAAATTGCCCATATTACCTCCTGTTTAAAACAAAACCCTACCATAGGTAGGGTTATTCTATAGAAATAAAATAATAATATAATGGTTGACCACCATAAATCACTTCTATATCCAAATCATCATATTTTTCCTCTAATCTCTCCAACAAATCATTAGAAATTGCTTCATCAACATTTTCCCCATATAGAACTGTTATTATGGATGCATCGTCTTTAAAGCTCTTTTCAATCAAATCAACAGTAACATCATTGATGTCCTTGCCTGCAGATCGTATTTCCTTGCCGGATAATCCTATTATATCATCCTTATGAATCTTAGTATTATTGAACTCTGTATCTCTTACTGCATAAGTTACTTGCCCTGTTACTATGCTTTGAAATGCCTCTTTCATATTTTCAATATTCTCATCTAAAGTTAAATCTTCATTAAAAGCAAGTAATGCTGATATGCCTTCAGGGATATTTTTAGTAGGTAGAACGGAAATATTTCTATTACTTATATTCTTAGTTTGTTCTGCCGCTAGGATTATGTTGCTATTGTTAGGAAGGATAATAACATTTCTTCCAGTTGTTTTGTTTATGGCATTTATAAAATCCTCTGTGCTTGGATTCATAGTTTGTCCACCTGTGACGATTTCATCAACATTTAGATTATTAAATACATCATCGATGCCCTTTCCCACAGAAACAGCTATAAATGAATATTCCTTATCTAAAACTTTCTCCTCATTTTCAGATAGATTATCCATAGCTTTTAGTTCATCCTTTAAAAGAACTTCTTCATGCTGGAATCTCATATTATCGATTTTAATATCCTTTAGGCTACCTAGTTTAAGTGCTGTTTCTAAAGCAGTTCCCGGATTATTAGTATGAACATGTACCTTAATAATCCCCTCACCACCAACCACTAATAGTGAATCACCAAGTTTAGATAGCTCATTTCTTAAACCATCAATATCATCATTATTTGTATTTATCATAAATTCTGTACAATAACCAAATTTTATATCATCTGTATCGATATGTTCTCTAGCCATTGAAGCCTCTTTTAAAGGTTTTACTTCTTCAGATATTAGCCCTGCATAATCATCAGCACCTATTAATGAATTATAAAAACCAGTATAAAGATAAATCAGCCCTTTTCCTCCAGCATCCACGACCCCTGCCTGTTTAAGTACAGGTAACATATCAGGAGTTCTTGCTAAGGCATCATTACCATGAGCTATGATTTTTCGTAAGAACTCTGCTATATCCTTTTCCTTCTTGTAATTGGACATGGCAAATTCTCCACATTCTCTAGCTACGGTCAATATAGTACCTTCTGTAGGCTTCATAACAGCTTTATAAGCCGTTTCTGATGCTTGTTTAAACGCTTCTGCCAAAGATTTAATATCAATAGTTTCACTACCATTAAGTCCATTTGCAAAGCCTCTAAATAATTGGGAAAGAATAACTCCAGAGTTTCCTCTAGCACCCATTAATGAGCCTTGACTTGCTCCTAAGGCAATCTTTGAAGCATTGTTCTCTTCAACTGCTAATCCTTGTTTAAGAGCAGACTTTACAGTTAACAGCATATTTGTTCCTGTATCTCCATCTGGAACAGGGAATACATTTAAGGAGTTTACTTCCTCCTTGTTAAGCTCAAGGAGTGATGCAGCGCTATTTAAAGCCCTCTTTAGCATAACTCCATCTATAATATTCGAAATCAAGTATAGTACCTCCTCAAATTACTTTTCTACTCTTATTCCTTGAACGTTTATGTTGATCTTACCAACTTTTAGTCCTGTATGTTTTTCTACGCTAAACTTTACCCTATCAATAATATTTTCAGCTACAACCGATATACGTACACCATATTCCAATATAACATGTAAATCTATAACCAACAAGTCATCTTTAGTGGATACCTTTATTCCCTTTGAAAGATAATCTGATTTTAGCAATTCAAAAAGTCCTTCTGTTGCATTTTTTGAAGCCATTCCAACTATTCCGTAACTTTCCATCGCAGCTATTCCAGCTATATTCGCTATAACATTATCATCTATAGTAATTACTCCTAAATCAGTAGTTATTTTGGCTGCCATTAAACCGCCTCCATTCTTTATTTATATCTATTTATTTTACAATAAATTAAGGATTTCTTCAACTAATATACAACATTCTAATATTATCATATATTAAGGTTGCTTTTTTATGCTTAATTGTGTTAAAATATAGTGTATTATTCTAAATTGAAAATAAATTATTATATGTTTTGAATTAAGGAGGTGTTTTTCATGTCTAAGGTATGTGAAGTATGTGGTAAGGGAAAAGTTTTTGGTAACAAGGTTACTTTCTCAAATAAGAAAAGCTCAAGAAGTTGGGCACCTAATATTAGATCTGTAAGAGCTGTTGTTAAGGGTTCCGTAAAGAGAGTAAATGTATGTACAAGATGTTTAAGATCAGGATATGTAGAAAGAGCATTATAATTGAAAAATAAGGCTTCCATTTATTTAAATGGGAAGCCTTATTTTATTTTAATTAAAAGAAATCCCATAACCAATAGCCCTATACCTATTAAGGACAGAAGAAATTCTATGGGCATAACACTTACTAGAATTATGAAACCAATAATACCTAAAGTAATGCCTACAATATTTTTGTACTTTACACTATAGTGATAAAAATACTTTTTCATAAATCTCCTCTCCTTATCTCTGATACCATTATATTCAAGGTAGGAGATTTTGTTACATTTTAGTCTATTGATTCAATTACTAAGGCTATACCTTTTTCTATTATAACAGTTCCATTATCTCCAATAATCTTATTACTTATTCCCAAGCTACTACCGAATCCTATTCTTTCATTTTTTAAAGCATAATAGAATCCCTTAAGACTTACAATAACTCCATCTATAGTAATAGGTAAAATAGATATATTATAGTCCTGCTTTCTTACTAAGGACAAACTGCTATCAGTTATATGGATTATGTTATTTTCATCTATTAATCTTCCATCTATACCATTTAACAATAACTTTTGAAGTAGAAATATATTGGCTAAAGTATGATCCATTCTGCTTCCTATAGCACCTATTATGGTAATATCCTTAGCTCCAACTTCAATAAGATAATCTATAGCCAACTCTGTATCCGTCTTATCCTTCTCAATAGGATATTTTAACACAGGTATAGAATTCTCATATATATATCTTAAGTCCTCATCATTAGCTGAATCCAAATCTCCAATTACTGCATTTGGATTTAATTCTAAGGATATGGCATGTCTAATACCACTATCTGCGCAGATTATAAAATCCACTTCCAATATAGACTCCTTGATTAGTCCATAGTCTTTAATAGCCCCACCAGATATTACTAAACCTTTCATGTTTACCCCTTATTATTTAAATATTTTCTCAATGGCTTCCAAATCAATAATAAGACACCAAGAGAGATAATCAACTCTGGAATCAGATAGCTTCCATTATAAATAATTGAATAAACCCAAGGATTTTGATCGCCAGCATATTCAGCAAAGAAAACAACCCCTGAGAGAATATGAGAAACCATCCTTCCTCCAATTCCTAGAATCACCCCGATTACCATCATAGATGTTGAAGAATTATCCTTTTTAGTATTTCCAATACCTGCTAAACCTAGAAGTCCAAAAGCCAATATATAATCAAGCAAAAACTGTACTGGATGATAGAAATATGGCTTAAATATAAAATCCATTAAACCATAGGTGGCTCCAACTATAAATCCGGGACCCATTCCCCACCTTAGTGCAAATACCATTAATGGAATCATGCTCCCTGCCGAAACGCTACCTCCATTAGGTGCTTGATATATCTTGAACTGATTCAATAGTACAGCCAAAGCAAGCATCATCCCACCCTCAGTAACCATTCTAATACTAATTTTTTTCCTCATATTAACCATCTCCTTTTGTCTAACAAAAAAACCACTCAAAGGAGTGGTATAATGGCATACACACACTTCCCTCCGCTAGTATTACCTAGTTCAGGTCATAAGGGTCAAAGACATTAGTCTTCTCTCAGCATATCGCGCCCCTAGTGGTTAATTTGTTTTTTTATTAATATATCATAGATAAATTGTTTAATCAATAAGATTCTTAAAATCTCTAGTTCTTTGTTCTACGTCCTCTGCACCAAAAACTTCACTTCCAGCTACTAGTAAATCTACTCCTAATTCCACTAATTTCTTAGCGTTAGAAAGCTTAACACCACCATCTACTTCTAATATGATATCTAAACCTTTACCATCTATCATAGTTCGCAATGCTTTTATCTTATCAATCATAGAATTAATAAAGCTCTGCCCTCCAAATCCTGGATTCACAGTCATAACAAGAATTAAATCTAAATCATCAATAATGTAGTTTAGCACACTTAAATCAGTTGAAGGATTCAAGGATACTCCTGCCTTCATACCATAGGATTTTATTTCCTGAATAGTTCTATGAAGATGAACGCTAGCCTCTGGGTGAACAGTAAGTATGTTAGCCCCAGCGTCTGAGAAATCCTTTATGAACCGCTCAGGTTTATCTATCATAAGGTGTACATCAAAAGGCATCTCTGTTACCTTTCTAAGACTTTTAATTACTGGGGGTCCAAAGGTTATATTTGGTACAAATATTCCATCCATAACATCAAGATGTAAATAATCTGCCCCTCCCTTTTCTATCTTTCTAATTTCTTCAGTCAAATTAGCAAAGTCTGCAGATAATAGACTTGGTGCTATTTTTGCCATTCTAGTACCTCCTAGTATTTTTTATTTCATTAAGAAGAAGCAAGTAATTTT
Source organism: uncultured Tissierella sp. (assembly GCA_964485455.1). Taxonomy (GTDB): domain Bacteria; phylum Bacillota; class Clostridia; order Tissierellales; family Tissierellaceae; genus Tissierella_B. The sequence continues at coordinate 53,001 of CAZAJU010000001.1, read as the reverse complement.
TATACCTATCCTCATCTATTATCCCTTTTTCTACAGCCATTTTAACAGCACAATCTGGCTCTTTATCGTGAAGGCAGCTCAAAAATCTACAATTTTTTCCATGCTCCTTTATCTCCCTAAAATATTGTTTTACATCTGAAGCATCCTCTATAAAGCTTAGGTCCAAGGAACTAAAGCCTGGAGTATCAAGGACATAGGAATTGTCACCAAGTTCCAGAAGCTCCACACTTCTAGTAGTGTGTTTACCCCTCTTGGATTTGGCGCTAACAACCCCTGTTTCCCGATTAAAGTCTTCATTAATCCTATTTAAGAGGGAGGACTTCCCTACGCCTGACGGGCCTGCAAATACTGTTACATTATCCTTTAAAGCCTCTTTAAGCTCTTCTATCCCAATATCTAGAAGAGTACTTGTAATTATAACCTTATACCCTGCTAATTCATATATACCTTTTAATCTATTAATTTCCTTTTCTGAAAGATCTAACTTATTAAAGCAGATGACTATACTTAAGCCTTTATGCTCTGCCATCATGAGAAATTTATCTAGAAGCCAGGTATTTAAATCTGGCTTCTTTACACTCATGACTATGATAGCTTGGGTAATATTGGCAACTGGAGGTCTTATTAGTTCATTCTTTCTCTCCAGTATCTCTTCTATATATCCAGAATTATCTTCGGAGCTTATTCTAATTCTAACTCTATCTCCAACCAGTGGAGTAATACCTTCTTCTCTTAATATTCCTCTTGCTCTCGATTCAACAACTCTATCCTCAGTCTTTACGTAGTAAAAACCGCCAATTCCTTTTATGATTATTCCCTCTATCATCTCTACCTCTCTATTGTGCAGGTGGTGTAGTTCCTTCATAAGTTCCATCTCTAAGGATATCGAAGGTTGCACCTACTTTGCTTTCAAAAGTTAATACAATAATGCCATCTTCTGCCTTATGAATCTTATTATGAACAACAGTAGTCTCTCCATCCTGATTTCTTATGACTTTAATCTGTGTTTCTGCCTTATCATAGTTAGGTTCTAAAGTTATGGTTGTCATAACTATTCTATCTTTAGGTTCTTCCTCTGGATTTGGTTTATTCGTTTCTGTAGGTCCAGAACTAATATATAAATCGACAGCAGTTCCTGTTTCTAGCTCAGTTCCTTTTTCATAAGACTGCCATATAACCTTATCCTTTGCTACACTATCGCTAGGTTGTGGAGTTACATCTCCAACAACAAGACCTAATTCTACAATTGCATTTTTTGCTTCAACTATAGTTGAATTTCTTAAATCAGGCATTATTACAGCTTTTACTTCAGGTCCTTCGCTTACTACAAGATTAACCCTAGAGCCTGGCACCTTATCAGTTAATGCCTCTGGATCCTGTCGGATTACACTTCCCTTTGGAATGCTTTCATGGAATTCAGGGTCAATCTGCCCCACTTGAAGGTCAGCTGCCTTTATCATAGCCTCAGCTTCCTCAAGGGTCTTATTTATTACTAGCGGTACAGAGGTTAAATCCTCACCTGTACTCACAGTAACATCTATAGTAAATCCGCTCTTAACATTGGTATCAGCTTCAACTGACTGATACATTATTTCACCAGATCCATACTCACTACTCTTTACTCTGTCGGTTACGTTAAGCTTTAGCCCTAAATTTTCTAATTCCTCTTTAGCTTGTTCCTCTTGCATTCCTACAATATTAATCATTTTAACTTCTTCAACAGCCAAGAAATCCTTAAACCTTGCATATCCAAAGAAAATCCCCGTTGCAAGTAAAAAAGCAAGTAGAATCCCTAAGAATACTACAAATCCGCCACCTTCTTTTTTCTTAGCTTCCTTATTATTTACTGACTTATTCTGCTTCCTTTGATTAGGCTTTTCTACTTGTTCATCCTCTTTAATATCCAATACCGGTATAATTCTAGTTGCTGAATCAACTTCAGTATCATTTACAGGCAAGCTTCCAAAGCTTTTCAATGCCCTTAAATCTTGGATAAGGTCTGTTACATTTGCATATCTATCGCTTTGCCTTTTCTGGATACACTTTAATATTATGGATTCAAGATTACTTGGTATAGTAGAGTCCAAATCCGATGGAGCTACGATTTCACTTTGTATATGCTTAAGTGCAACACTTATTGGACTATCGCCATCATATGGAACTTTTCCTGTAATCATTTCATACATCACAATTCCTAGGGAATATATATCCGATTTTTCATCGGTATATCCACCTCTAGCCTGCTCAGGTGAAAAATAGTGAACGCTGCCTAAAACATTAGAAGTCGTAGTAACTGTAGAAGATGTTACAGCCCTTGCTATTCCAAAATCAGTAACCTTTATTCTATTATCCTCTGTAATCATCATATTATGGGGTTTAATGTCCCTATGTACAATATGATTTCTATGAGCATGTTTAAGAGCCTCAGCTATCTGTATGGAATATTCTACAGTCTCACTAGGACTTAGCTTTCCTTTGCTCTTAATAAGCTCTTTCAGGGTTTTTCCATTGATTAATTCCATTACAATATAATAGACTTTCTTACCTTCTAACTCCTCTACACCTACATCATATATATTTAGAATATTAGGATGGGAAAGGCTGGCAGCTGCCTGAGATTCTCGTCTAAATTTTCTTATAAAGTCCTCGTCTTCAGTAAACTCATCTCTTAGTACTTTTATTGCAACAAATCTATTGAGTAGATGGCATTTTGCTTTATAAACTAGGGCCATTCCTCCTTCTCCAACCTTCTCAATTATCTCATATCTATTACCTAACATAGACCCTATCATATTAACACCTCATTATCCAAATTAATCCCTATGACTGTAATATTATCTTTTCCGCCATTTTCTATAGCCAACCTTACTAATATATTACAAATATTATTCATATCCTTATTATCATATTGCTGAACAATTCTCAAGATAATTTCCTCATCTATCATATTAGTAAGACCGTCACTACAAAGAATTATAATATCCTTAGGCATTTTATCAACTGTAGTTATGTCGGATATTATATCACAGCTTGTACCAACAGCTCTTGTAATTAAGTTACGCTGCGGATGTTTGATAGCTTCTTCGACACTTATACTTCCTTTTTTAATAAGCTCATTTACAAGGGTATGGTCCTCAGTTAATTTATTCAAATTATTATCTCTTATCAAGTAAGCCCTACTATCACCAACATGACCAATATAGAGTCTTTTTTTATCTATAAACACAGTGGTTAAAGTAGTTCCCATTCCATTGAATTCAGTTGATTCCAATGATTTAAGATAGATTTTATTATTTACATATTCTATCGCTTCTCTAATACATTTCTTTATTTCATTCTCTTTTTTCAATCTTCCCCTATTCTCTTTAAGAAACATAATCATTCCTTCAACTGCCATGGAGCTTGCTAAATCTCCAGCGTTGTGACCACCCATTCCATCTGCCACAACAAATAAGGGAAATTCTAAATCAGTAGATACAAACATAGAATCTTGATTGCTCTCTCTTCTCAATCCTATGTCACTAACTGCTCCAACAATCATCGTATCACCTCAAGATTTATTCTTTCTCAATCACACTTCTTCTTAATTGACCACAAGATGCACTTATATCGCTACCCATTTCCCTCCTGATTGTTGCAGGCAAATTATTTCTTAAGAGCATCTTCTGGAACCTTTCAACATTCAATCTCTCAGGCCTCTCCATTTCATACTCTTTTATTGGATTTAGCGGTATCAAATTTATATGTGCGTTAATACCTTTTAATATTTTCGAAAGCTCATTAACTTCTTTATCGCCATCATTTACACCTTCTATGAGTGTATATTCGAAGGTTATCCTTCTATTATTTGAATCCCCATAATACTTACAAGCTTCAATAATTTCCTTTAATTTATATTTTCTTGCTATGGGCATAATCTTCATTCTTTCTTCATCAAAAGGGGAATGAAGTGATATGGATAAAGTTATAGGTAAATTCTCCTTTGCTAGATCATATATCTTAGGTACTAGCCCGCAAGTAGAAAGGGTAATATTTCTAAGACTAGTGTTATGTCCCTTTTCATCATGGATTATATTTATAAATTTTAATACATTATCATAATTATCAAGGGGTTCTCCACTTCCCATTAAGACTATATTCGAGATTTCTAATCCCCTATCTATTTCCATCATATATATCTGATTTGCCATTTCAGAAGCACTTAAATTTCTAATAAGTCCTTCTTTAGTGGAAGCACAAAAAGCGCATCCCATCTTACACCCGACTTGGGTGGATATGCATGCTGTGTTTCCGTGCTTATACTCCATAAAAACACTTTCGATTATGTTGCCATCTTCTAATTGGAATAGATATTTGTTGGTTTTATCCTGCTTGGAATCAAATCTTTCAAGTAAATTTATCTTTTTAACAATAACTAATTCCAATAATTTGGATCTCAAATCTTGAGGAAGAAGATTTAATTCATTTAAATCCAACTTCCTATTTCTATTAAAATATGAAAAAACCTGCTCACCCCTAAAGGCCTTTTCACCAATTTCCTTCATAAATGATTTTAACTCTGGGAGGGTTAGGCTGTTTATTTCAATTTTATTCATTTTACCACCTCTATCCTAATTAAATATTATACATAACATAGCACAATTAATCTATCTCTCTTTAACCATTTTGGCTATAAAAAAGCCATCAGTATTATGTTTATTAGGATAAAGTTGGATGTAGCCTTTACTTAAAGTTTCAAATTTACCATTTAGGCTTTGGTGATTTAGTTCTACAGCTTTAAAATCCTTGTTGTTTCCAAGGAATCTATTAACGACTTCAATGTTCTCCTGATCTAAAATTGTGCAAGTACTATAAATCAAAATGCCTCCTACTTTTAAATAATGCTTTGCCTTTTCTAAGATATTCTCCTGTAATTTAGACAATTCATCAATGTCATCAGAAGTCCTACTCCATTTAATCTCGGGCTTCCTCCTTATAAGTCCAAGACCTGAACATGGTGCATCAACTAGCACATAATCGACTTTTCCTATTAACTTATCATCCAAATCCAGTGCATTAAAGACCTCAGCTTTTATAATATCAATCCCTAGCCTCTTGGCATTCTCATTAATTAATTTAATTTTGTGATCAAAAATATCTCTAGATATAATAAGCCCTTTATTATTCATGTGTTGGGCAATATGAGTGGACTTACCCCCAGGCGCACTACACACATCTAGTACCAATGAACCTTCTTTGGGATCCAATATTTGTGCTACAAGCATACTACTTTCATCTTGTATGGTGAATAAGCCATCTTGAAACTCTATTAAACTCGTTATTCTTAATGGATTGTGAACTACTAGGGCATCGTCAGCAAAGTTTCCATCTGATATGTTAAAACCCTTAGCCTCCAATTTTCTCCTAAGATCTTCCTTATTTGTTTTAAGAGTATTTACTCTTATATTTAAAAGTGGAGTGGAATTATTAGCCTTCAATAGTTCCTCTGTAAATTCTTTTCCAAAATCTTTTATAAACCTCTTAACTAATTCTTCAGGATGTGAATATTTAATGCTTAAAAACTTTACTCTATCCTTTATATCTATTGCCAAAAATTCTTCTTTATTACGGCTAATTGACCTAAGAACTCCATTTACAAACCCTACTGTCCCCATATGGCCATATTTCTTAGCAAGTTTTACAGATTCATTAACAGCTGCGCTATCTGGTATTCTATCCATAAAGGCTACTTGGTAAATTCCAAGTCTAAGAATATCCTTTATTGTAGGATGAATCTTATTTAGTTTTACCTTAGATGCTTTAGATATAATATAATCGATATAGAGGATATTTTCTAAAACTCCATATACTAGCTCCCTAATTAAGTTCTCATCTTGCTGCGTTATTTCACCATTCAGGTGTTTTGTTATAGATAAATTTGAATACCCCTTTTTTTCATTTACATCCATTAGGATTTTCAAAGCAATACTTCTAGCATTTATACTCATAATAACCCTCTAATCTCTTCTTCTAGTCATATATAAAATTCTTAATAGCTCTCCTATTGCTGTAAGAGTTGCTGCTACATAAGTTAGAGCTGCAGCATTTAGAACTTGTTTAGCAGGTTTTAAATTTTCTGTAGGCAATATTCCATTTTCAAGCTGTGCTAAAGCTCTTCTGCTTGCATTGAATTCTACAGGAAGAGTGACTACCTGAAATAATACTACCCCAAGAAATAAAGCTATTCCAATATCTATAAAGAATGGGCTTATTACAAATCCTAGGATTATGAAAAGCCATACCATTCTTGAGCCTATATTGGCTATAGGTGCTATGTTATTTCTAAGCATTAGCGGAAAATATCCATCAGAATGCTGTATAGCATGACCTACCTCATGGGCAGCTACGCTCATGGCTGCTATACTGCTACCTCCATATACATTTCGTGATAACCTTAATACTCTAGTTCTAGGATCATAGTGGTCAGTTAAATTTCCACTTACCGGCTCTATCTGTACATCATATAGACCATTTCTATCTAGTATCATCCTTGCAGCTTGAAGTCCTGTAAGGTTTGTATTGCTATTAATTTTAAGGTATTTATTAAACGTACTATTTATCTTCATCTGAGCATATCCAGCAAATAAAAGAGCTGGAAGAACAAAGATTATATAGGAGCTATAATAGCCTCCATACATAGCATTACCATACATAATATCACCTTCCTATTCTAATACTTTTCCTGTTTCAATATCATTTCCTGCTAAATACTGAGCTACTGTCAGTACCTTCTTACCTGGAAATTGTAACTTTTCAATAATTATTTGACCATCACTAACAGATACATTTATACCCATTTTACTTACTTTAACTATTGTCCCACAGGTCAAATTTACCTTGTTTTTAATAAAGCTAGCTTGATGAATTTTTACCATTTCATCTCCATAATAGGTATAAGCATTTGGCCAAGGCTTAAGCCCCCTTATTTTATTAAGGATATCTTTTCCGTTAGTTTTCCAATCTATCCTTCCCATATCCTTAAATATCATTGAAGCATAGGTTGACATTTCATGAGCTTGTGGAGTAAATACAGCCTTTTCTTGAAGGATTTCCTCCATGGCAGCTATCATTAATTCACCACCCATTTGGGACAATCTATCATGCACGGATATAAAATCATCGTCCTCTTCTATCTTGGTTTTTCCTATTATCACAGTATCTCCAGAGTCTAAGCCCTCTTCCATTCTCATTATGGATACTCCAGTTTCCTCTTCACCGTCAATTATTGCCCAATTAATAGGTGCTGCACCTCTATATTTAGGTAATATAGATGCATGTACATTGTAACAGCCATATTTTGGTGATTCAAGAATTTCCTTTTTAAGAATCTGTCCATAAGCCACCACAATTATAAAATCTGGTGAAATACTCTTTATGATCTCAATAGATTCTACTGAATTTACATTATGAGGCTGATAAACTTTCAATCCAAGATCTAAAGCTTTTTGTTTTACAGGAGTTGGCTGAAGCTTCTTTCCTCTGCCCTTAGGTTTATCCTCCTGTGTAATCACTAAATCAATCTCATAACCTTGATTATATAATTTTTCAAGTGTAGGTACAGCAAATTCTGGTGTACCCATGAATATTGCCTTCATAATATCTACTCCTCAATTACTTCTTCGTCTTTGTTTTCAAATACGTCTTTGGCTTTATCTGTATATAATATTCCATTTAAATGATCAATCTCATGGCAAAATATTCTGGCACTCAGCCCTGTAGCTTCTATTAACTTGTTGTCTCCATTTTCATCCATAAATTTTACTTTTATTCTTTCAGGTCTTTCTACAGTTCCTGAATACCCTGGCACTGAAAGACACCCCTCTATATCTACTACTAAGCCATCCTGTTCAATTATCTCGGGATTAATCGCCTTAATTGGACTTTCCCCTATATCTACAACTATGGCTCTTCTTAAAACACCTACCTGTGGAGCTGCAAGGCCTACTCCATTGGCATCTATCATAGTTTCTACCATATCATTTAATAATGTCTTAATTCGATCATTTATTTCGACTATTTCCTTTGATTTCTTCCTAAGCAAAGGATCTCCATCCAATCTAATTTCTCTTAATGCCATATAATTTCCTCCTATAGTATAGTCTGTGGGTTAATATCAATACTAAATTTAACCCCATCTTTTATTTTTTCTTCATCTAGTATACAAACTTTATAGATTAGTTTTTTAAGCTCTTCTAGTTCATTATCATTAGCTTTGACTAAGAGCTTCCACCTGAAATTTTTCTTAATTCGCTCAATTGGAGCAGGATTTGGACCTATTAAGAATTTACTCACATCTTGTGTATGAATATTTATCATATACGACTTAATTATATCATATAAAATAAAACTTTTTTCCTTAACCTTTGAAATATCCTCACCATATATAAGAATGCTAATTAAATTTATAAAAGGAGGGTATAAGAATTCTTTTCTTAGTGCTATTTCCATATTATAAAAGCTTTTATAATCCTGATCCTTTGAAAAAACAATGCTATAATGATCTGGATTATAGGTTTGTAGAATTACCTTTCCAGGATAATCACCTCTACCAGACCTACCGGCTACTTGAGTTATTAGCTGAAAGGCTTTCTCTGGAGACCTAAAATCAGGAAGGTTTAAAGTAGTATCAGCAGCTATAATACCTACTAAGGTTACATTCGGAAAATCAAGGCCCTTTGATATCATCTGAGTTCCAATCAAGATGTCAATTTCTCCTTTTTTCATCTCTTCTAAAATGGATTCAAAACTACCCTTTTCAGTAGTAGTATCACTATCCATTCTTGTAACCCTTGCGCCTTGAAACAACTCCCTTGTCTGCTCCTCAACCTTTTCAGTGCCAATCCCAAAGTACTTTATATATTTACTACCACATGATGGACATACATCATGGGTAGTAGAAGTTTCCCCGCAATAATGGCATCTCAATTTATCTATGTTCCTATGATAAGTCATTGATATATCGCAATTCTGGCATTTTGCTACATACCCACAGCTTCTACAGGAGACAAAGGTTGAAAATCCCCTTCTATTTAAGAATAATATAGTCTGCTTTTTATTTTCCAGATTTCTCTTTAACTCATTATATAGTTCAAAGCTAAAAATCGACTTGTTGCCATTTTCAAGCTCTTGTCTCATATCTATTAAAACCACCTCCGGTAAATCACCTTCAGTAGCTCTTTCCTTTAACTCAAGTAGCTTATACTTTCCATTTATAGAATTATAGTAGGTCTCTATTGATGGAGTAGCTGTTCCCATAACTGTTGATGCACCTTCTAGTTCATTTCTTTTTATGGCAACTTCTAATGTATCATACTTTGGATTTTGAGAAGATTTATAGGTGCTTTCATGCTCCTCGTCTATAATTATTAACCCTAAGTTTGAAAAAGGAGCAAATATAGCTGATCTTGCACCTACAACTATTTTTACATCTCCTTCCCTTATACTCCTCCATTGATCAAATCTCTCTCCTTGGCTTAGCTTACTGTGAAGTACAGCTACTTTGGACCCAAATCTTCCTACAAATCTATCTATTGTTTGAGGAGTTAAAGATATCTCAGGTACCAAAATAATAGTATCCTTATTTCGACTTATCATCTCCTCTACAAGCTGCAAATATATTTCCGTTTTTCCACTACCAGTTACTCCATGGATAAGAAAGTTTTCCTTTTTATCCTTATCTATACTCTCCATTATGACCCTAAATGCCGAATATTGTTGGTAATTTAATATGTGCTTATTGTATTTAGGAATATAACGGGTAACGGGATTCCTAATTATTTCTTTTTCATATATAGAAATTATCTTTTTCTCTTCCATATTCCTTAAAGTACTTAAACTTGTTGAAAGAGAGCTAAGAAGCTCTCTCAATGAGATTTTCTCTACCTTCAATAGATAATCATAGATTATAATCTGTTTTTTGCTTCTTTCTCCAATAAGACTATATGCTTTTTCTCTATCTGATTCCTTTATTTTTATCCATTTCTCATGTTTCTTAGTTATAGAAGTCTTAATATCTAAAGTAATACTTATTATTCTATTTTCTTCAAGCTTTTTAAATACTGAATTGATGCTATTAATGCTTAAATCATTTTTAATATCTTCTAATTTTGAAATTCCCTTTATCTTTAAATAATTAATTATCTTATTTTCATCATCACTGAGCAATATTCCTTCTTTATCGTCCAATAACTCAATAAAAGTATTTATTTCTTTGAAATCTCCAGGTGGTAATATGGGCTGCAAAGCATCCAAATAAGGACTTAAATACCTATCCTTCATCCAAATACCAAGCTCTATCAATTCCTTAGAAACTAAAGGCTGAGCGTCCAGTACTTCAATGATATTCTTAACAGGATAATCATTAACAAAATCATCAAATATTCTAATAATAAAGCCTTTTATTGGCTTATTACCTCTCCCAAATGGAACTACTACACGCATTCCTTCCTTTGCTATATCTTCAAAGGCTTTGATTGCATAGGTAAAAGGTTTATCTATTACCGATGCTCTATTGTCTACAATCACTTCAGCATATTTCATCTAATCAAGCCCTTTCTAAAAAGGCTAGATATATTATCTAGCCTTATCAAGTAATAACAATACTCTATCCAAAATTTTTTCAGCAAGTTCACTTTTTTCCATCAAAGGAAATTCTTCTACAGCTCCATCCTTATTTATAATTGTTGCTATATTTGTATCCTTTTTAAATCCTGCCCCTGAAGCAGTTATATCATTTGCTACTATGAAATCAAAATTCTTCTTTCTCATCTTTCCCAGTGCATATTCTAAGACATTATTTGTTTCTGCTGCAAATCCTACCATTATTTGTTTTTCCTTCTTTTGACCGTAGAAGGCTGCAATATCTGGATTTCTTACTAAATTAAGGCTAAAAACACCATCATCCTTTTTCTTTATCTTCACTTCACTTACTGTCTCAGGTTTGTAATCCAAAGGTGCTGCTGATTTTATAAGAACATCACAGCTTTTGAAATACTTTCCAACAGCATCGAACATCTCTTGTGTTGTGTTTACACTAACAACCTTTGCTCCCGTTGGTACCTTTAAGCTAGTAGGTCCTGTAATTAAGACTACCTCCCCACCACGGTCTATTGCATTCTTAGCTATACTATAGCCCATTTTTCCACTTGAATGATTTGTAATATAACGTACAGGGTCCAATGGTTCAATAGTAGGTCCTGCTGTTATAAGTATTTTTTTCCCTAACAAATCTTTTTTTACAAAGCTTTTTATAACATACTCTACTATATCCTCAGGCTCAGCCATTTTACCAGCACCGTAATCTCCACAGGCAAGTCTACCAACACCAGGCTGAATAAACTCATGGCCTAGTCTTTTCAATTTTTCCATATTTTCTTTAAATATAGGATTATTGTACATATTAGTATTCATAGCAGGTGCAAATATAATCTTAGCAGTTGAAGCCATTATAACTGTTGTAAGCATATTATCAGCTATACCGTTGGCAATTTTTCCTATGGTATTAGCTGTAGCAGGTGCAACAAGTATAATATCCGCTTTCTGAGCTAATGAAATATGTTCTACATCAAAGTTGGAGATTAGACTAAACATCTCTGTATGAACTTGGTTTACAGACATTGTCTGAAATGTAAGAGGCGTTACAAACTTAGTTGCTCCTTCTGTCATAACCACATCTACATTTGCGTGTTGTTTAACAAGTTTACTAACTAGGTCTGCTGCCTTGTATGCAGCTATCCCTCCCGTAACCCCTAATAATATATTCTTACCCTTTAACATAGTTTACCTACTTGGTTTCTTCGTTAGTTGGGCTTTCATACTCCAACTTACCTTCCAATAACTCTTCCAATGCTATAGTTACAGGTTTGTTAGATGTGGTTTCCACCATAGGATTAGCACCATCAATAAGCTGACGAGCACGTTTTGATATTGCTATAACCAGTGTATATTTGCTTTCCCCTTGATCTAAAATATTTCTTAATGACGGATTTAACATTTATTTTACCCCCTGTTTCATTACGCTTAATTTAATATCCTTGTGTCTTTTTACTCTAAGTTTTTCAGCCGCTATTATAGCTTCAATATCCTTTACTGCATTTTCAACCTGGTCATTAACTACAAAAAAATCATATTCTCCAACGAAATCAAGTTCCTTAAATGCATTTGCAAACCTTGTATTTATATCTTCCTCTGTCTCTGTGCCTCTATTAACTATTCTATTCCTCAGTTCATCCATAGTAGGCGGTAGTAAAAATATAAAGACAGCCTCCTTATAATTTTTCTTTACCTGAAGAGCACCTTGAACGTCAATCTCCAATAGGACTATTTCGCCTTTCTCGATTTCATCCATAACGAACTTCCTTGGGGTTCCATAATAATTAGTGTGCACAAAGGCTGACTCTAAGAACTCACCATTTTCTTTCATCCTTTCAAACTCTTCTTGAGTAAGAAAGAAATAATTCTCACCATTCACCTCTGTAGGTCTTGGCTTTCTAGTAGTAGCAGAAATTGAAAATACGATATCATCCCTTTTGCTCATTAGGGCTTGACTAACTGTACCCTTACCGCTTCCTGAAGGTCCAGATAGAACCAATAAAAATCCTTTTGACAAATTAATCCACCATCTTTCTGTATTATTCATTAGCTTCAACTGTATTATTTATTCTATTAGCTATGGTTTCAGGCTGAACTGCTGCAAGTATTATATGCTTACTATCAGTTATTATTACAGCTCTAGTTCTCCTACCATAAGTTGCATCTATTAATAATCCACTATCTTTGCTCTCCTGTATCAATCTTTTAATTGGTGCTGATTCAGGACTTACAATAGATACAATCCTATTAGCAGATACGATGTTCCCAAACCCTATATTGATTAGTTTTATGGACATAAATACCTCCATTATTCAATATTTTGAATCTGTTCTCGGATTTTTTCTATTTCCGCTTTAAGATTTACAACATGATTTGTAATAATCAAGTCATTAGCCTTGCTGCCAATAGTATTGATTTCTCTGTTTAGTTCTTGTGTTAAGAAATCAAGTTTTCTTCCTACGGAATCATCTTCATCTAAGATAATTCTAAATTGTTTGATATGACTTGATAGTCTTACAATTTCCTCATCAATGCTGCATCTATCAGCAAAGAAAACAACTTCACTACCCAATCTATCTTCATCGAGAACTGCATTATCCTCAAGAAGAGTTTTAATTCTTTCTCTTAACTTATCCTTGTATTCTAAGACTACATTAGGAGCTCTTTTTTCAACTTGATCTGCAATTTCTTCAATATTTGACAGCTTTTCTAGTATATCAAGCTTTAACTCTTTGCCCTCAAGCTCTCTCATATTTACGATATTATCTACTGCAATGTGAAGAGCTTCGGATAAGCATACCCAAATTAGATCTTCATCTAATTCCTTTCTTTCTGTTTTTACTATCTCAGGAATTCCAAGGATATTATTTAATCTTATATTATCCTCTAGTTCTAAATCCTTAACTAATTCCTCTAGGGCTAATTTATATGATTTTGCCAATGGAATATCAACATTTACAGCGATTGAGGATTCATTTATATACTCTAGATTGATATAAACATCTACCTTGCCTCTTTTTATCTTTTCTTTGATGATTTTTTTAATTCTTTCTTCTAGATAAGATATATGTCTAGGCATTTTTATAACTATATCGTTATATCTGTGATTGACAGCTTTTATTTCAACTTTGAATTTATATAAGTCATTCTGTACCTCTCCGCGGCCATAGCCGGTCATACTCTTGATCATAAATACACCTCTTTATTCTATAGTTTTTAAAATGCTTTAATTAATGAGATGATTTATATTCATCATCTATTGTATTGGAAAATAAAGCTAAATATCATTATAACAATTATAAGGTATTTAATTATAAAAGGCTATTATTTATTAAGTTATTTTAATATTTTTTGTTGGATTTTGTAATATTTCCCTTTAGACTAATTCTTAAGATGGATTTGCACCCTCTTCTTCTAAATGGTATACTTGTTTTATTCTAGTTAATGGAGGATTATTATGTCGTTTGATGGAATAGTAACAAATGCTGTAGTTAAAGAACTAAATTCTACAATTCTTGGAGGTAGGATTGATAAAATATACCAGCCTGAAAAGGATGAGCTATTTATAAATATTCACAAGAATGGAACTAACTATAGGCTTATCATGTCAGCAAGTAGTAATAATCCTAGGATTTATCTTACTGCTGGGTCGAAAAAAAATCCTGATACTCCCCCGATGTTTTGCATGCTCTTGAGAAAACACATTTCAGGAGGAATTGTTTTAAACATAGAGCAATATGAAATGGATAGAGTTGTCTTTATAGATATATCTTCACAGGATGAGTTAGGTCAACCTACAGAAAAGAGATTGGTTATTGAAATAATGGGCAAGCACAGTAATATAATACTTATGGAAAAATCGTCCTCTAGAATAATCGACTCCATCAAGAGGGTCACCGATGAAATGTCAAGAGTTCGACAAATCCTTCCTGGCTCTATATATGAAAACCCACCTATTAAGGACAAAAAGAACCCTTTGAAAACAAATCAAGAAGAATTTATGCAATTAATATCAAATGAAGCCAAAAATACTTCTTTGAGCAAGTTTTTTTATTATAACTATTTGGGGCTTAGTCCACTAATAAGTCGTGAAATCCTCTTTGAATATTTAGATGATGATAGAACAATTATAAGTCTATCAGAAGATGATATAAAAACCCTATATGATGGCTTTAAAAGCCTTATTGATAGGATTGTTGAAGGTAAATTTAGCCCACTATATATTACGAATAGGGATGAAAGTGAAATAATTGCTTTCCATTGTCTGGATTTAAATCAATTTGGTACGGAGAATAAAAATTATTTAGATAGTATATCTGAGGTACTTGATTTCTGTTATAGGAAAAAGGATGTTCTCGATAGAATTAGTCAAAAATCTCAGTCCATAAGAAAATCTCTTGGAATAAAACTTGATCGGGCTTTGAGTAAACTAGGAAAACAAAAAGAGGAACTCTTTGAAAGTATGGACAGGGAAAAATATAAAATCTATGCTGATCTTATATCTGCGAATATCCATAAAATCTATAAAGGATTAAAAGAAGTCGAGTTAGAAAATTTTTATGATATAGATATGAAAACCCTAATAATTCCATTGGATATAAAGCTTTCTCCAGTAGAAAATGCTCAGAGGTATTACAAGAAATATTCTAAGCTTAAAAATGCTAATAATTTACTCTTAGAACAGATACCTGCTTCAGAAGCAGAAATAGAATACTTAGAAAATGTATTGATTAGTATAGAAAATTCCACTGAAATTCATGAATTAGATGAAATAAAAGAAGAGCTTATTAATGAAGGTTATCTAAAACCAAATAGTAAAACAAAGAAGAAGAAAAAGAAGGAGGAAGTATCACCTCCTCAACATTATATATCCAGTGATGGCTTTGATATCTATGTAGGAAAAAACAATAGACAGAATGACTATCTAACCATGAAATTCGCTCATAAAGAAGACACCTGGCTTCATGTACAACAAATGCCAGGTAGCCATGTGTTGATAAAGTCTGAAGGAAAAGAAATCCCATTATCTACTTTAGAAGAAGCAGCTAATCTTGCAGCCTACTATAGTAAAGGTAAGAATTCAAATCATGTGGCTGTAGACTACACTAAAAGAAAAAATGTCAAGAAACCTAAGAATGCCAAGATAGGATTGGTAATCTATGAAAACTTTAGCACCATAATTGTAAATCCTACACAAAAAAATATTCAGCACTTAAAAAAGGTAGATTAATATCTACCTTTCCTTTATAACTACTTCATCCTCTCCATCCGTGTCAATAAATCCTACTCTAACAATTTCGTTTCTAGAAGTAGGAACATTTTTACCCACATAATCAGCTCTAATAGGAAGCTCCCTATGACCCCTATCTACTAAAACAGCAAGCTGAACCTTTTTAGGTCTTCCATTATGTATCAAGGCATCTAAAGCAGCCCTAACAGTCCTACCTGTAAAGATAACGTCATCAGTTAAAACTACTATTTTATTATTTATATCTCCTTCAAATTCATCGTTTACATTTGGTTGACTACTAATCTCTTCAAGGTCATCTCGGTAAAGGGAAATATCCAATAAATATACAGGTATTTCTACATCTTCTATTTCCAATATCTTCTTAGCAATTCTATGAGCAAATGGAACTCCTCTAGTCTTGATACCTACTAGAACCAAATCATTTACTCCTTTATTACGCTCTATTATTTCATTTGCTATCCTTGTTATTGCTCTAGATATAGCCTTTTCATCCATTATAACTGCCTTAGTCACCATGATATCACCTTCTTCTTAAATTATTTAAAACCTTAGCAAATGGCTCTGGTATTTCAGACTCAAATTCCATATACTGACCAGTCCTAGGATGAATAAATCCTATTTTCCTAGCATGAAGAAGTTGCTTATTGAGACCAAATTCATTTTTACCATTTGAATATACGGGATCCCCAACAATAGAATGCTTCATATGAGAAAAGTGAACTCTTATCTGATGGGTTCTTCCCGTCTCTAGATTAACTCTTACAAGTGTGTATTTTGCAAATCGTTCTAGGACCCAAAAATTCGTTATTGCTTCCTTGCTGTTTGTATTTATAACTGTCATTTTCTTTCTATCTTTAGGGTCTCTACCTATTGGTAGATTTATAGTACCATCCTCCATCTGAAGAACTCCATTTACTAACGCAATGTACTCCCTATGGATATTTCTATCTTTCAATTCATTAGAAAGAATTCTATGAGCAAAGTCATTTTTAGCAACTATCAATAGCCCTGACGTATCCTTATCTAGTCTATGAACTATACCTGGTCTTATTATACCGTTTATGGTAGATAAACTATCTATATGGTAAAGCAATGCATTTACAAGGGTACCAGAATAATTACCTGGTGCAGGATGCACTACTAAATCCTGTGGTTTATTTATTACAACTACGTCCTCATCTTCATACACTATGTCTAGTGGTATATCTTCAGGGGTTAAATCCAGCCTTTTAGGCTCTGGTAAATCAACCTTTATAATGTCCCCCTCTTTTACAATATAACTTGCTTTCTTTAGAAGTCCATTAACCAATACTCGTTTTTCCTTTATAATCTTTTGTAGATAACTTCTTGATATCTCATCAAGCTGGTTGGATAGATATGAGTCAAGTCTCTCATTATCTTCTTCATCTACATAAAGCTCCATTAATTCCATATATTTCTCCTTAACCTATTTGATTATCGAAAAGCACCACAAATACAATAAGTATTGTTCCTACAACGATAAAGATATCTGCTACATTAAAGACAGGAAAATCATAGCTCTTAAAGATATTAACCCTAATAAAATCCACAACATATCCCAATCTAATTCTATCAATATAATTTCCAGCTGCACCACCTAATAAGAGCAAAATTGAAAAATTTGCGAAATTACTCAAGCTCTTAAAATTCTTGTATAGAAATACAATAATAAAAATGATTACAGCAGTGGTTATTAAAATGAAAAAAATTCTTTTCTCCTGCAAGATTCCAAAAGCAGCTCCGAAATTTTTTACAAATCTAAACTCAAAGTGCTCTGGTATTATTACTATTGGAGGTTGCCCAACAAGATACTTAACAGCCAAGAACTTAGTGAATTGATCTAGTATAATAATTACTATCGGCAATAAAACAAAAACCATCTAGTTTCCCCCTAAAATTTATTACGAGAATTCTCCTCGTTATTCGTAATTAAAAACTTCTCTGAAAGGACAGAGAAGCTATTTAATCGTACTATCATAATATTCTTGAGAAATATTTTCAATATCATTAATATCATCTTTATCTTCTTTGTTAGCTATACCTATATAATCCCCTGTTGAAAAGGAAGGGTCTCCAGAAACTATATCTACCTCGAGAAAATCCTGAAATGCATCTTCTCTATCATATCCTGTTTCTTCGGAATAATTGCTATATTTTGTAATATATTCATCATCTAATGATTCATATAACTTCTCTCCTGAATTAATTGTTTCTGAGCATTTACTACAGGTTTTAGCATAAGGCATAATCTCCAAGCGAGCAGTGGGAATTTCCATCTCACATACACTACAAATACCGTATTTCCCATATTTCATATCCTCAAAAGATTCATCAATTTCAAATAGTAACTCTCTTAGTTGATTCTTAAATCCTTCATCCTGTTCTCTTAAAAAAGTTTCTGTTCCAATATCAGCTGGATGATTATCATATTGGGATAATTCATTGTAGTAATTATCCATATTTGAATATTCTTCCATATTATTCATGTTATTTAGAATCTTTATAGTCTTCATCTTTTCAGCAAACAATTTGCTTCTTAAATGTTCTAACTTTTCTATATCCATGGTATCCTCCTTGTTTTTACATATAGTATTCCCATGGATTAAAAAATATTTCTATACAAGTTCTTCCTTAATTATCTCTTCAGAAATATCTTTATCTGATGATAAAGTATAATCATCTTTTTCTAAATTGTTATAAAAATCATTAACAGATAGTAATTGAGCTTGCATGAAGTTTTCATATCTAGTCTTAAATATAAAGATTTCCTTCTTTAAATATTCATACTCAGCCTTTATATCCTTAACATCTTCATAAGCCTTTTGAATCAACTTCTTACCATCAAGCTCTGCATCACTTATAATATTTTCTGCCTTTAGTCTAGCTGCCGCTGTAGTTTCATCAGCAGTAGTTTGAGCCATTATCAAGGTTTTTTTCAAGGTCTCTTCCATGGTATTGAAGTGTCTAATCTGATCAGTTAGCAGTTTAATCTTATCCTTAAGTTCAATATTTTCCTTATAAATCTTTTCATAGTCTACAGTTACTTCATCTAGAAAAATATCAACAGCCTTTGCATTATATCCTCTAAAACCTCTTTTGAAATTTTTATTTTGAATATCTAATGGCGTTATCATATAAACACTCCAATCATATAGGTATTCTTACATTAACATGTGTCCTTCCCTTTTTGCTTACCCCATCTATGGAATGTAGTATTGCCCTTCCATAACCTTTAGCGGAAATTACATCTCCTTGTACCAGCAATAAAGAAGGCTTATCTACGGGTTCCCAATTTACTTTGACATTACCAGATTTTATAATATTTAAAGCATCACTACGAGAAATTTTATAGACTGTATTCATTAAAACATCTAATCTTAATGATGATACAAATCCTGATATTTCCTTAAACATATTATTTGGTTGGGATAACTCTTCCTTCTGAACCTCAGATATTTGAATATTTTGATTTCCAATTTTCTGAAGATTTAATAATACATATCCTCCAATATCATCCATCAAAACAAAGTCAGCGAAATTCTCATGAACAAAGATATCTCCAGTTTTCTCCCTTTTTATGCCAATTCCTAGTAGTCCACCTAAAAAATCCTTATGAGAAAGGCTCCCAAAATCACCAGTTGCCCTAAGATAAATTAGCCTCTTATCTAGCTCATCTACATCTAAGTAGGAGGGAAAGATTTGGATGATTTTTCTTTCAGCCACTTCAAGCCCTCCATCTTCAACATATTTTAAATCATCGAAACTATTTAAAATAGCTTTAGCAAGATTTCTTTCATAGGGATCTAAAAAGTCTGTAATTTCACTAGTATGAGTATTCAATACCCTTTCTATTTTATCTATTACTTTCTTCATTAGATTTTGTTTATCTATATCCCTTATATGGGATATATACTTATTCCTATCTATTCTCATTACAAGAGTATCCTTAGGATTATAGAGTAAACTAACCTTAATAAGATAATTCCTACCCATGGAGAAAAATCTATCATTCCCCTATCAAGACCCAACTTATGAAGTATAGTTGCAGCAGGGGATAGTATGGGTTCTGTCAACTCATATATAATTCTTCCCACAGGATTTTGGAATGATACTCTAAAAATACTCATGAAAACTCTAATGAATATTAAAATTTCCAAAAAATTAAATAAATACTCTATTGAAGTTATTAATAAATTCATCTTTACTCCTTGATTTTACCAAGGGAATATCCCCCTATTTTTTAATTCATCCTTCAGACCGTCTATCTCCACATTACTTGGTGCAAGAATAAAGATATCTTTATTCACCTTTTGAATTTTTGCATCCAATGCATAGAGACCACCACTTACGAAATCGAAAATCTGTCTCTTAAGTGTTGCATCTAGTTGCTCAAAGTTAAGCACTACTGCTTTTCTAACTTTGATATCGTCTATAATAGCAGGACCATCATCATAATTAAGTGGCTCATGAACTGCTATTTTCATGTTGATATTAGTATGTATATTTACCACTTTATTATTAAATTTCTTTGTCTTTGTAGTTGCAGGCTCCTCTAAACCATCATCAACTTCTTCTACATACTCTTCTTCCTCATAATCATCAATACCTATAAAATATTTAAACTTGTCCACAAACTTGCTCATTTGAATGCCCCCTATTTTCTTTTTCCAAATATTCCAGTTCCCACTCTTACCATATTAGAACCCTCTTCTATAGCAATTGTATAATCATTAGTCATTCCCATAGATAGATAATCCATGGAAATATTACTATAGTTTCTCCTTGCTATATCCTCCTTAAGGCTATAAAGAGTTCTAAAAACATTCCTAAGTAAAGCTTCATCAGTTGTATTAGGAGCGATAGTCATCAGCCCTCTAACCTTAATGTTCTGTAATTCAAGAATCTCCTCTATAAAGGGTAAGACCTCCAAAACCTTAAGCCCTGATTTGCTTTCCTCTGCTGCAACGTTTACTTCAAGTAGAACTTCAGAAATACATTTTTTTTGACCAGCCCTTTTATCCAATTCCTTAGCAAGTGAAATTCGGTCTAAAGAATGTATTAACTTTACTTTATCTACTATATATTTTACCTTATTTGTTTGCAGATGCCCTATCATATGATAATTTATTTTATCACCCAGTAAAGGCATCTTAACTTCTAATTCCTGAACCTTACTTTCCCCAATATCAGTGACGCCATGATTTATAGCTTCTTTTATACTTTCCACATCTACGGTTTTGGTTATTGCAATTAATTGGACTTTATCCTTTCTGCCTGATTTAAGCAAAGCTTTTTCTATATTATCTTTAACAGAATCTAAATTCTCCAGTATGCTAATTTTAGACACTCCTTTACTTCAATATCTCTCCTTCAACTACATTCGAAGGGTCAGTAAATATTTCATCAAATAATGTAACCGTTTTTATTTTCTCATCTTTTACTAACTCTATAAAACCATTGCTGTCGCCTTTATCTATAAAGGAAAAGTCTCCTTCTTCACCAAATACTTTAATAGGTCTAAACTTTACTATTCCATTAATCTCTTTGATATATACTCCTTTATTACCATCCACTTCAATTATAACCCTTTTAGGAATCTTAAAGCCTTCCTTCTTAGAGTGAATTAGCTCAACTTGTGCGTGGCGTAAATTATAATTACTATGAAGATAAGTATTAAATTTTAGAATCACAACAGCGTTTGGACCAGA
This sequence comes from uncultured Tissierella sp., assembly GCA_964485455.1. Lineage (GTDB taxonomy): Bacteria > Bacillota > Clostridia > Tissierellales > Tissierellaceae > Tissierella_B. The sequence goes on along the minus strand of CAZAJU010000001.1, from coordinate 31,392 downwards.
ATAATTAATCATCTTAATTTTTCCAATGAGCTCATGCTCGTCTTCAAGCTTTATTTTCATGGCCTGTCCAATATGATATCTTTGTATATCCTTCTTATCTTCTATTTTAATAGCCATATACCATTCAAAATTATCTATAATTTTAAATATTGGCTCCCCTATGTCTATGTTATCTTTGATTTCACTTTTCTTAATGTCCTTTAGTTGAATGTTGTCATAGGTATATGTCTCAAAATCCTTTGGTAATAATAAGTTCTCATAGCCATCTATTTCATAGGATACGATACCTGATGATTTCGAATAATATTTTAAAGACCCATTGTTGATTTGATTTAAAATGGATTCCTTTTGAGCATTAAGACTATCTATACTCTTGCTTAACAATGATTCTTTATTTGAATAATTATCTAAAGCTGAAAGCTCTTCTTTTGCACCATGAATATCAGTAAATTCTTCTGAACTAACATCCTGCTGTATTCTGTCAATTAGGTTATTTGTCATACCATCTATAGTATCAGAATTTGGATTCGTGTTCTTCTTGGATAGCATAGCTATCTGCTGTTCTACCTCTATCAGATCCTCTTGTAATTTGGAATCATCCTTTACTATGCTGATACTAGCAATTTCAACTCCTACACCAACCCTATCTCCTTCTTTAACCAATAGATTAAGCATTCCTTTACCTTCAGCAGTATATAAACTTTCATCCTTGATTACAAAGGCTTCACCCACTGTTTTATCATAAAGAATTCCAGTCTCTGGAAGAATTGTTTTATGACCTATACCAAATATTGTGGACATAAAGCTCATTAAAAAGTATAGTGACAAGGCAAGTATTATTGCAAAAAATTTTCTCTTTTTTTTTAAAGTCTTGTTTCTTAACTTATCTTGGGACATCTAATCACCCTTAGCAAAAAAACTTTCCGTATTTGCTCAATATCTTAAACTGTTGTATATTATCAATTTTAAACTTAACTATCTTATTCTTGTGTGTAACCAATAATATAGATTTTTCCTTTTTTATTGCTCCTATTAAAGTTCCTATAATCTTTTCATTTCTACTAGTTAGTACTCTAATTTCATCACCTGCTTTTAGCATAGTGCCATCTAGGAAAAATTCCTTCATATCTGTGTCATTTAAATGTTCTTCTGTAACATGTTTATTCTCTATTAAAATTATATTATTTTTAAGATAGAACTTCTCCTTTAGCACTACTAGCACGTACCCCAAAACACTGGTAAAAAGCAGCATTATCAAAATATATTTGATAAATAACATCCTTATTTACCTCCTTTTTATTACCTCGTTATACTAAAAAATAGTATATCACAATTTAATTACAAATAAAACAATTTAAGAATCAAAAAGTGGAATTCAAAATTTAATCTTGAATTCCACTTTTACTAAGAGATTCTTTTATTAAATTAGATTATAATACAAATAAACCCGCCGCTTCCATCGTTTAATATCCTCTCTAATGCCCTTCTAAGCTTCTGTCTAGCATCTTCAGGCATGGTAGTTATCTTGCTGTTTAACTGCTCGTTGACAAGGTCATATAAGGATTTACCAAATAGATTGGATTGCCAAATTTTAGATGGCTCATTCTCAAATTCAGACATAAAATACTCCAACATATCCTCTGACTGCTTTTCACTTCCAATTAAAGGTGATATTTCTGTTGTAATATTTGCCCTTAAAACATGAAGTGAAGGAGCTGTAGCTTTTAGCTTTACTCCAAATCTATTACCCTGTCTAAATATCTCAGGTTCCTCTAGCTCCAATTCATCTTGAGTAGGGCTTACTAAGCCATATCCTATCTCCCTTGCCTCATCTAATGCTTTTTCGATCTTATCATATTTCTTTTTAGTTTCTGACAATTTCCCAACTAAATTAAGTATCTGGTGGTCTCCTTCTATCTTATATCCTGTTATTTCATTTAATATCCTATAAAATAGACCCTCCTCAAGGACTACATCTGCATTTACTACTCCCTCACCAAGCTTTATTTCTCTTAAGTTTACTTCCTTTATTATATCTACGTCCATTAGTGGTATCAAGCTATCATGAACTTGATTAAGCTTCTCCATATCCATTATAGAAGCTTTAAGAGAATTCATAATAGAGGATCTAATCCAATGATTCCTAGGAAGGCCATCTATCCAGCCTGGAAGATTTATATTAACTTCCTTTACAGGAAATTCATATAATAGCTTTTCAAATACCCTTTCCACGTCATAGGCATCCATATTAAGACAATCCATTGCAACTACTGAAACCCCATATTTAGTCTCTAGGCTATCTTTTAAAGCTATAGTACTATCTAAATTTGGATGCTTGGAATTTAGAATAATTACAAATGGCTTTTCAATTTCCTTAAGTTCGTTTATAACTCTTTCTTCGGCTTTAATATAATTAGCTCTGTCAATATCTGTGATTGAGCCATCAGTGGTAATTACAAATCCAATGGTAGAATGATCTCTAATTACCTTCTTGGTTCCGATTTCTGCTGCTTCCTCAAATGGAATTGCCTTATCATCCCATGGGGTGGTGACCATCCTTGGCATCTGATTCTCTTCATGACCTAGGGCTCCCTTTACTAGATATCCTACACAATCTACCATCCTTACTTTAAGCCTTAGGCTGTCCTTAAGTGCCAATTCAACAGCTTCATTTGGTACAAATTTAGGTTCAGTAGTCATTATCGTCTTTCCAGAACCACTTAAAGGTAACTCGTCCTTTGTTCTTTCCCTTTTATGACTATTTTCCATATTAGGTAGAACTAAAAGCTCCATAAACCTTTTTATAAAAGTAGATTTACCTGTTCTAACAGGACCTACTATTCCGGCATAAATATCGCCATCGGTTCTTTCACTTATATCCCTGTATATATCGAAAGCTTCCACTTTCTTCCCCCCTCAATACAATATAGAACAATGATATAATTTCCAAATCATCATCTGTTATATGTATATGTTTGTACCAAATAAATATTACTGTATTTTAAAGGAAAAGAAAAAAACCTGCATTAGCAGGTTTTTACCAGTTGTAGTTATAGTTTCTTGCTACGTCCTCCATCTCATGCTTTTTATCTCTTTCCATTAGTCTCTGTACTGCATGAGAAACCTTGGCATTATTATGGAGTACATTATATATTTCTTCAGTTATAGGCATTTCAATTCCATTTTTTTCTGCTAACTCATAGGCTGACTTTGTAGTTTTAACACCTTCTACAACCATTCCTATTTCCTTTACTGCCTCTTCAAGACTCAAGCCTTTTCCTAGAAGTATTCCACATCGTCTATTCCTACTATGCATACTTGTACAGGTTACGATCAAATCTCCTATGCCGGTTAATCCAGCAAATGTATTTGAATTTGCTCCTAGCTTTACACCAAGCCTAGCCATCTCAATATTACCTCTAGTCATTAGGGCAGCCTTTGTATTATCTCCATATTCTAAACCATCTGAGATTCCAGCACCTAGAGCTATGATATTTTTTAAAGCTCCTCCAAGTTCTACGCCAACAATATCGGGATTTGTATATACTCTGAAACTAGATGTCATAAATAAATCCTGCACACTTTCAGCTACTTTTTTAGAAGTAGATGCAGACACTACTGTAGTAGGAAGATTTATAGCTACCTCTTCAGCATGAGAAGGTCCTGAAAGCATTGCATATTCGTTATGGGGAAGAATTTCCTTGACTATTTCTGAAATCCTTAACAAGCTACCATTTTCAATTCCCTTTGCCACGTTAATAATAATCTGATCTTTTTTAATAAATTTCTTTGAATTATTTAAAGCCTCTCTCACTCCATGGGTTGGGACACTTATTAAAATAAAATCCTTATTATATATTGTACGCTCTAAATCAGAGCTTACCTCTATACTTTCAGGTAGGATTCCATTAGGAAGATATTTGCTATTTACCCTAGTTGAGTTCATTGTTTCGGCCTGGTTCTTATCTCTAACCCATATATCCAAATCATAACCCTTATTTGCTAATAGTATGGATAGTGCAGTCCCCCAGCTTCCGCCTCCTAATACCCCTATTCTTTCTTTCAACTCTTAACGCCTCCCATTTTATTTTCAGTCTTATTTAGTAGTCTCTTAAGGTTTTCCTTATGCCTATATATACCTATAATAGCTAATATAGAATAAGAGATAACAAAATTATTGCTGGTATTAGAATTGAATATAAGACCCATTAATGGAACCATAATTACGAATACTATTGAACCTAAAGAAACATATTTAGAAATAAGGGCTATGGCTATTCCAACAATTACAGATATTATGCCAATTGGAAAATTTATTACAGCAATTGTACCGATTGTTGTTGCTATACCCTTTCCACCTTTAAAACCTAAAAATACTGGATAGTCATGACCTAATACTACGAAAACAGCTGCCAATAGACCACCATTGTATCCGCCAATTTTAATACCTAAAAAAACTGCAATTATGCCTTTGACAAAGTCAATTAAAAAAGTTATTACTCCCATTTTTTTACCCAATACTCTAACAGCATTGGTAGCACCTGCATTGCCACTGCCATATGCTCTGATATCTATCTTCTTAAAAACTTTTCCTATTAAATAAGCAGCAGAAAAGCAACCAATCAAATATGAAAGAGTGATAATTTTAAGAATGTCCATAATTATTCCCCTTTTTCCCTCAATTCAAATTGAATAGGTACACCACTAAATCCGAAATGATCCCTTATCTGGTTTTCCAAATATCTCATATAGGAAAAGTGCATTAATTCCTTGTCGTTAACGAATATTACGAATTTCGGTGGTCTTACTCCTACCTGAGTACCATAATAGATTCTTCCTCTTCTTCCCTTATCTGACGGAGGTTGATTCATAAGAACAGCCTGGTTTATAATATCATTTAAAACACCTGTACTTATCCTTAAGTTATAATTGTTATTCACTACATTAAGTAGTTCAAGAAGCTTATTAACTCTTTGTCCAGTTTTAGCAGAAATGTAAACTATAGGAGCATAATTGATAAATCCTAATGATTCCCTTATATCTTTTTCAAATGTAAGGTAGGTTTTAGAGTCCTTATCAACAAGGTCCCATTTGTTTATAGCTACAATAATTCCCTTTCCATTATCATGGGCATATCCAACTACCTTAGAATCCTGTTCTGTAATTCCTTCTAAAGCATCTACAACTAGCACACATATATCAGCTCTATCTACTGCAGTAAGGGTTCTAATTACTGAATACCTTTCAACATTTTCATAAATACTTCTCTTTCTTCTCAATCCTGCTGTATCAACGAATACATATTTATTATTTTCAAATTCAAAGTAGCTATCGATTGAATCCCTAGTAGTACCTGGAATATTCGTAACAATTAGCCTTTCCTCTCCAAGAATATGGTTTATCAAGGATGACTTACCTGCATTTGGCTTTCCAATGAAAGCAACTCTTACAATATCCTCATCATAATCTGTTTCAGCATCATCAGGAAAATGTTCAACCATTCTATCCAATAAATCCCCTAAGCCCAATGCCTGTTCTGCAGAAATAACCATTGGTTCTCCCATACCTAACTCATAGAATTCAAAAATCTCATCTGGAGTATTAGGAGTGTCTATTTTATTACATACAAGTATTACCTCTTTGCCTGATCTCCTTAGAATTTCTCCTACTTCCTTATCCGTAGCAGTAAGTCCAGCCTTTCCATCTAAAACAAAAAGAATAACATCTGCTGTATCTATTGCAACTTGTGCTTGTTTTTTAATATTAGACATTATAATATCATCTTCTTGAGGCTCCAAGCCTCCAGTGTCTATTAAAGTGAAGAATTTACCAAGCCATTCACCTTCTGCATAAATTCTATCTCTAGTTACTCCTGGAGTATCCTCTGTAATAGAGACCCTCCTGCCTACTAGTCTGTTAAATAAGGTTGATTTCCCAACATTTGGTCTTCCAACTATTGCAACTACTGCCCTCTTCATTTTTACACCTCTCTTAACAATTCTAAAAACTCTTTGCCATCAACTTGTGATGGTACTATATCTATACCCAACTGTTTTTTTACATCATCTAAACTTAAATTATCTAGGAAAACATCCTCGTCTCTCTTTAACATAGATTTAGGAATAAAAATCTTATCTACATTAGAATAATCCTTTAGTTGTGATACTAAATCTCCACCTGTAACCAATCCAGATACCGTAATAGTATTACCAAAGAAGTTATTTTCTATTGGTACTACTACAAGGTCCAAGTTATCAAAATGAGATTTTATCATATCAGTAATTTTCACCATATAATCGTATGCAAGGGTTCCTGTTGCTATAAGAAACTTCTTATTCACTGGAGAACTATCCTTAATAGATTTAAGTTCTTCTTGTATCTCATACTCAAAAGATTTCATCAAACCTACGCCATTTTCATATTGGGGGAAACCTTCATAATCATCGTAATCAGGCAATCTTAAACCTGATAAGCAATAAAATTCATCAGAAAGGAATACAAATCTACTTCCAATTTTATTTAAAAACTCTGCTTGAATCTTATTCATGAAGTTAATTAGCTCTATTGATTCTTCTTTATTAAAAGGTCTTACCTTTTCAAGATTATCCCTATATTTAGTAATCCCAATAGGAACTATTGCAACGGACTCAACTGTAGGATAAAGCACTGCCAAATCTTCTATAGTCCTTTGAAGCTCTACCCCATCATTTACTCCAGGTACTAATACTATCTGGCAATTTACCTCCAATTTAGCCTCATGAAATCTTTTCAATATTTCATATACCTTACCTGCATTTTTATTTTTAAGCATTTTAATTCTCAGCTCAGGATTGGTAGTATGAACAGATACATTTATTGGGCTAAGTCTATATTTTATAATTCTATCTATTTCATCAGTTGACATATTTGTTAGGGTTATAAAATTTCCCTGTAAGAATGAAAGCCTTGAATCATCATCTTTAAAATAAAGTGTATCTCTCATATTAGGAGGCAGTTGATCAATAAAGCAAAACATACATTTATTTTTACAGGATTTTGCCTTGTCTATAAGTGGATTTGTAAATATAATACCTAAGTCCTCGTTATAGTCCTTTTCTATTTCTAGAACCCAAATTTCACCATTCTTTTTTTGAATTTCAACTTCAAGATAGTCGTCTGAAATCAAATATTTATAATCTATAACGTCTTTAACCTCATTTCCATTTATAGATAATAGAATATCTCCAGGTTCTATTTCCAATTCCTCAGCAATACTATCAAGTACTATATCCTCAATTATATTTCTTGTTTCCTTTATATTTCCTAATTCCATATTATACCGCCTTCAAATAAAATGAGTAAGCCCACAGAAATCTGTAGGCTTTATTTTTAATACAATGGATATTTAGCGCAAAGAGCAGCAACTCTTTGTTTTAAAGCTTCTCTATCATTACTTTCATCTAAAGCTAATGCTATTATATTAGCAATTTCCTTCATATCTTCTTCCTTCATACCTCTAGTAGTCATAGCTGGAGTTCCCATTCTTACACCACTTGTTATAAATGGACTTTCAGTTTCATTAGGTATTGTATTCTTATTAGTTGCAATTCCTATTTCATCTAGTAATGCTTCAGCTTTCTTACCAGTGATTCCCTTTATCTTAGTATCAATTAATAGAAGATGGTTATCAGTTCCACCAGATACAACTCTGAATCCGTTTTCAATTAATCCTTCTGCTAAAGCCTTAGCATTTTTCAATACTTGTACTTGGTAATCCTTGAATTCTGGTTTTAATGCTTCTCCAAATGCAACAGCTTTTGCAGCGATTATATGCATCAATGGTCCACCTTGAATTCCTGGGAATATTGCCTTGTCAATTGACTTAGCATACTCTTCTTTACAAAGTATAATTCCACCTCTTGGTCCTCTTAATGTCTTATGTGTTGTTGAAGTAACGAAGTCAGCATATGGAACTGGACTTTGATGTAAGCCTACTGCTACTAATCCAGCAATATGAGCCATATCTACCATTAAGTATGCTCCTACTTCATCAGCAATTTCTCTGAATTTTTTAAAGTCTATTTCTCTTGCGTATGCGCTTGCACCTGCAACAATCATCTTTGGCTTTTCTTTAAGAGCTATTTGTCTAACTGCTTCATAATCTATCATTTCTGTTTCTGGATCAACTCCATAAGCCACGAAGTCATAGTATAAGCCAGAGATATTTACTGGGCTACCATGTGTTAGGTGACCACCTTGGGATAGATTCATACCTAATACCTTATCTCCAGGCTTTAATACAGAGATATAAACTGCAAGGTTAGCATTAGAACCTGAATGAGGTTGTACATTCGCATGTTCTGCATTAAATAGTTTCTTAAGTCTATCTCTTGCTATATTTTCAATCACGTCAACAACTTCACAGCCACCATAGTATCTCTTACCAGGATAACCTTCAGCATATTTATTAGTTACTGGGCTTCCCATTGCCTCCATAACTTGTTCTGAAACAAAGTTTTCAGATGCTATCAATTCAATGTGATCTTGTTGTCTTTTTAATTCTTGATTAATAACCTCTAAAATCTCATTGTCATGTTTCTTAAGATTTGTAAAATCCATTCTCCATACTCCTTTCAATTTATATATATATTCTTTTGTAAAAAAATCCTATCGCAGTAGATAAAATCTACTGCAACAGAATTAATTTTGCTTAGTATACTGTAACATAATGTCCACTAATTTATCAAGGTCTTTTTCTTCAATAGTTCCATTAGCATTACTCCACAAACAACCCTTCATGTAATTTTCTAATATTAGTCCACCTGTACTATTTAAGGCTGACCTTGCAGCAGCAATTTGAATTAGAATATCACCACAGAATTGTTCCGATTCCACCATCTTTTGTATACCCTTTATCTGCCCTTCTACTCTTTTTAACCTTGTAATAATATCCTTTTTCTCAGCCATCATTACCTCCTATAAAATTCGGGTCATTACTATAGCTGCCTTCCCGGATTTAGCTACTTTTTTATCTATAAGCTTAATGATAAAAAACGACATAAACAAAGAAATTATACCTGTCCCAAAGCTTAAAAGCTCATAGTTAGAATTTCCTATACTCTTAAAATAGCTATTGCCAATTAATATACCAGCAATAAATAAGGCAAAAGGAATCATATATATTAAAAACATATATTTCATAATACTATTGGATTGCCCCTTTAACTCTACGAAGTCTCCTACTTTTGCATTTAGACTATTTTCTAGAGTAACAATATGAGCTTTTGTTTCACAACCACCAGCACATCCATTGCAGTTTCCACAGCCAGATGCTCTAGTAAAGACAAGTTCTACTTGATTTTCTACAACTCGTCTTACAAATCCAACCTTTTCCATGCTGATACCTCCTACTACTTTACCTAAACTTGTACTAAGCTATTATATCATATAAAAGTTAAAGCAGCTATCCTATATTATGACAAAAAAACCTTAATTTCTTAAATAGTATAGCACATTAAAAATCTACTTTTATATGAATCTCTTGTAAAGCTTTATCCCCTGCTGTAGATGGAGCATCTGTCAATAAATCAGTTGCTGATTGAGTTTTAGGGAATGCTATTACATCCCTGATATTTGAACTATCGGTAAACAGCATAATTAACCTATCAAAGCCGTATGCTAACCCACCATGAGGAGGCGTACCATATTGGAAAGCATCTATAAGGAATCCAAACTTATCATAAGCCTCTTCTTCAGTAAATCCTAGGGCTTTAAACATCCTTTTTTGAAGCTCTGAATTATTAATTCTAATACTTCCACCACCCATTTCATCTCCATTGATGACTATATCATAAGCCTTTGCTCGTACCTCTTCAGGTTTGGATTCTAAAAGATCTATATCTTCATCCATAGGATGAGTAAATGGATGATGTTTAGCTACATATCTATTTTCTTCTTCATCAAATTCAAATAAAGGAAACTCAGTAATCCATACAGGACAAATATCATCTCCTTTTAAAATGTTCAATCTTCTCGCCACTTCGTTTCTTAGATTTCCAAGGCATGCACATACTATAGAATTCTTATCTCCTACTATTAGAATTAAATCCCCTTCGCTTCCTTCTACTCTATCAAGAAGCTTTTTCATTTCATCATCACTAAAGAATTTTGCGATTGGAGAAGTTAGACCTTCCTCAGTAATTTTAATCCATGCAAGTCCCTTGGCACCATAAGTCTTAGCATATTCCTCAAGGGATGAAATATCTTTTCTAGTAAATTTATCTCCATATCCCTTTATATTAATAGCCTTAACACTGCCTCCATTTTCTACAGCAGATGAAAACACTTTAAATCCAGAATCCTTAACTAGATCTGATATATCCTTAAGCTCGAATCCAAATCTTAAATCCGGTTTATCTACTCCAAATCTATCCATTGCTTCATTATAAGTCATTTTTCTAATAGGAAGTTCTATTTCTATCCCCATAATTTCCTTAAATAACTTATAAAGAAGTTTTTCATTAATACTTATAATATCATCAACGTCTACAAAGGACATTTCAATATCTACTTGTGTAAATTCAGGCTGTCTGTTAGCTCTTAAATCCTCATCCCTAAAGCACTTTACTATTTGATAATATCTATCCATGCCAGATACCATCAATAGTTGCTTCATTAGTTGAGGAGACTGAGGTAATGCATAGAATTTACCTGGATTAACTCTACTTGGTACAAGATAGTCTCTTGCCCCTTCAGGAGTAGGCTTATTAAGCATTGGAGTTTCAACCTCAACAAAGTTGTTTTCATAGAAGAAATCTCTAATAATCTTTGCTGTCTTAGCTCTTAACTTTAAATTAGCTTGCATCTTTGGCTTTCTTAAATCCAAATACCTATATTTAAGCCTCATTGTCTCACTAACATTATCATCATCTTTAATATATATAGGCGGAGTATTAGCTTCATCTAGGATTTTCAATTCCTTAACTAATACTTCGATTTCACCAGTTGGTATTTCTTTATTGACGGATGACCTGGTTCTCACTATTCCTTTTACAGCAAGAACATACTCACCTCTTATGGTCTCTGCTTTCTTAAACAATTCATCAGATATTGTATCATCAAATACTATCTGTGTAATACCAGTTGTATCTCTTAAGTCCACAAATATTATGGAACCAAGATTTCTTTCCTTATGTACCCAGCCCATAAGTACTACTTCTTCACCTACATTTTCAGGACGTAAATTACCACACATTGCAGTCCTTCTCAAACTTCCCATCTTCTCTCCCATAATAAACCTCCTCAAAATAAATCCCCTAAATCTATATCCTCTTTAAATAGGGGTTTTGCCAATTAAATCGCTTTTTCTTTGAACTATTTCTTCAATTCTTGTAATATACTCTTTAATATCCTTGAAATTAAATATCCTTTCCAACCTTCCATTCTCTGGAAAATAAATCTTGGTAGTAGAGCCAACACCTGCACCTATAATGGATTCTCTCTCTTCCATAATCGAAATATTATAAATACATTCATGACCTTTTTTGGCATAGCCAATATTTTCAAAATTCCCGAGTATATCTTTTTGTCTATATAGATAGTATGGATTGAGGAAATTGCTCGATGCAAACTTTTTAGTTTCATCTAGCATATTAGCAATAACCTTTTGTTCCTCTATTATATAATCCTGCTTTTTTTCCTTAAAAATAGAACCCCTTTTAATAGCTAAGGTATGAACTGTAAGATTGTCTGGAGATAGCTCACCAATCAACTTCAGTGTATTCTGAATTTCTTTTAAACCCTCGCCTGGAAGTCCAACTATTAAGTCCATATTTATACTTTTAAACCCAACTTCCCTGCTCATATAATAGGCATTAATTATATCCTCTGGGCTATGGTTTCTACCAATGGATTTAAGAGTCTTTTCGTTCATAGTCTGAGGATTGATGCTGATTCTATCCACCTTATTGGCTTTTAACATATTTAGAACCTCTAATGTGATAGTATCAGGTCTACCTGCTTCAACTGTAAATTCAGAGATATTATCTCTTCCAAAGCAAGAATTTATGGTTTTAATTATTTTCTCAAGACTTGCTACAGGTATTGCTGTAGGAGTACCTCCTCCTATATAAACAGCGTTTATCTTTCTACCCAGAGTTAAATCTTTTATAATCTCTATTTCATAAATTAGTTTATTGACATACTCATCAATTAAGTGTGAAAACTTAGCTGTTGTATAAGATGCAAAGGAACAGTAGATACATCTAGTAGGACAAAATGGAATACCTACATATAAGCTAAATTTATCTTTATCTATAGGGTAGAGATAAGGCTCCTGAATTGTTGCAATATCAATTATTAACCTTGCCTTTTCCTCAGCTAGCATATAGCACTTAGTTAAAATATTAAATATTTCATCCTTTGGAATCTCTAGCTCTAATAAATCATGTACAACTTTGGTAGGGCGTATTCCTGTTAGAATACCCCAGGGAACTTCTAAACCTGTTAGCTGAATTAAAGCTTCATATATGGATTTCTTAATTGCATTTTTTATAGTTTTATCTTTAGGTCGATTTATATTGTAATCTCTTAATAGAACCGTAGATTCTGTTCTTAAAATTTCATCACTAAAAATTTTGGTGCAAGCTATTTTTTCATCTAAAAGACTAATATCTATAAAATATCCATCATATCCAACATAAGAATCAACATTTAGTATTTCGTGACCTGGAAAAAAAATCCTTATAAGCTCAAAAAAATCATTATTATATTGGAATCCATTTACTTTTACTGAAATCATGAAACACCTATCTTAAAAAATGATTAGTTTTCTTTTCATATCCAATAGAGGATTGACCTCCATGTCCAGGATAGACAATTGTTTCATCAGATAGTTGAAGTAGCTTACCTTTAATAGAGCTAATTAGTGCATCAAAATCTCCACCGTATAAATCTGATCTCCCGATTGAACCCTTAAATAATGTATCTCCCGTAAAAAGGGCATTGGAAATAAGTAGACATATACCTCCTTTAGTATGGCCTGGTGTATGAATTACTTTTGCCTCAAGGTTTCCAAAAGAGATACTATCTCCATCTTTTAAGGTCTTATCCGATTTTAGTTCAACTTCTTTCATAGCCATTTTACTAGATAGATTCAACTCTCCACTTTCTAAGAGCTCAGCATCCTCTTCATGAATTAAAATTGGAACATTGAATCTATCTTTTATACTCATTACTCCACCTATATGATCACCGTGTCCATGGGTCAATACTATATATTTTAAATCCAAATTATTATCAATAATTTTATTTATCAAATCATCTGCATCTCCACCTGGGTCAACTACAATTGCTGCCTTATCTTCCTCAGAATATACTATGTAGCAGTTAGCAGCATAAATCCCTGCAGGAATTCTTAATACATTCATGTACATCCTCCTTAAGTTCGATTCTTAGAAAAGCTTCTTGCTATCTAGTAAAATAGTAACTGGTCCATTGTTTACTAGCTTTACTTCCATATCTGCCCCAAAAATTCCAGTTTCCGTTTTTACCCCAAAGCTTCTGGCTTTCTTAATAAATTCTTCATAATACTTATTTCCTATGTCTGGAGCTGCAGAAGTTGAAAAGCTAGGTCTCTTACCCTTTCTTGCATCCCCGTAGAGAGTAAACTGGGATACTACTAGCAGTTCTCCCTTTACATCCATAAGAGACAAATTCATTTTATCATTCTCATCTTGAAAGATCCTTAGACCTAGTACTTTTTCCACTAAATAATCAAGATCCTTATCAAGGTCATCTTCTCCTACACCTAGAAAAACCAACAATCCTTTTCCTATGGTTCCGACAACACTTCCATCAACTACAACTGATGCTTCATCCACTCTTTGTACTACTGCCCTCATAATTCCTCCTAAGCTGTAACCCTATATACATCTGTAACACTCTTGATTTTCTTCAATTTTTTCATTAGCTCTTTAAGCTGTTCAATATTACTTATTTCTAATGTCATATTTATGGTTACTACTTTTTCTTTATTTGATCTAGCATTTAAGGACAAAAGTCCAATGTTTGATTCTGTTACTTTAGATGCAACCTCAGCTAAAATACCATTTCTATCAGTTGCCTTCACTTGTATCTCAGCACTATAGGATGCCTTCTTCTCCAAATCCCAAGAAACCTCAATAAGTCTTTCATCTTCACCTATATTGAAGTTTATATTTGTACAATCTGACCTATGAATTGAGACGCCTCGTCCCCTAGTTATGAAACCTATTATGTCATCTCCAGGTACAGGATTGCAACATTTAGAAAATCTTACCTTAATATTATCTACGCCTTTAACCACAATGCCTTGGTTTGGCTTCTGTTTTTTCTTTTGTTGTGGTTGCTGTATTTTACCCTCTACAAATGCTGCTTCATCTGTAACCTTGAAATATTCTTTATAATATTCTCTTAGCTTGCTAATTACTTGATTTATGGATATATTTCCAAATCCAAGGTTTGCATACAAGTCATCTATAGAATTAATGCTAATCTTAGATGCTACATTCTTAACCCATTCATCTTTTAGTATATCAGCTGGTTTATAACCTAAACGTTTAATTTCCTTTTCAAGCTGTTCCTTACCTTTTGCAATATTTATATCTCTATCCTTCTGCTTAAAGTATTGTCTGATTTTATTCTTAGCTTGGGTACTCTTTACTATCTTAAGCCAATCTCTACTAGGTGCACTTCCATTTGCGGTAATTATTTCAACAATATTTCCATTCCTTAGCTTATAGTTAATAGGTACTATCCTGCCATCTACTTTTGCACCAACACAATTATTACCTACAGCAGTATGGACTCTATATGCAAAATCTATAGGTGTTGAACCATCAGGTAGATTTATAACATCGCCCCTAGGTGTAAAGACAAACACCTCATCCGTGAAGAAATCTATTTTCAGGGTCTCCATAAATTCTCTAGGATCATTTAAATCTGCTTGCCACTCCAATAATTGTCTAAGCCATGTTAGTTTGTCATCGAAATTTTCGCTTCTAACAGTCCCTTCCTTATACTTCCAATGGGCAGCAATACCATATTCAGCGGTTTTATGCATATCATAGGTTCTAATTTGAACTTCAAATATCTCACCTTCATTCCCAATTACAGTAGTATGAAGGGACTGATACATATTGGGCTTAGGCATGGCAATATAGTCCTTGAATCTTCCTGGGATAGGCTTCCAAAGAGTATGAACTATACCCAAGGCTCCATAACAATCTTTTATATTATCTACTAGAATTCTAACTGCAGTAAGGTCAAAGATTTGTTCAAAGGCCTTGCCTTGATTGTACATTTTCTTATATATACTATAAAAATTCTTAGGTCTTCCGCTTATGTCGCATTGAATATCCATTTCCCCAAGCTTTTCCTTAAGAATCTGTATTATCTCCTGAATATAAGCTTCCCTCTCTTGCCTTCTTTTAGAAACCTTTTCTACTAAATCATAATAATTATCAGGATCAAGATACCTAAGTGAAAGGTCTTCCAACTCCCATTTAATCCTTGAGATACCAAGCCTATGAGCTATTGGAGCATAAATTTCAAGAGTTTCTAGAGCCTTTGCCTTCTTCTTTTCGTCTGTCATGTATTCCAGTGTTCTCATATTGTGGAGTCTGTCAGCAAGCTTTACTATAATAACTCTTATATCATTAGCCATAGCAAGAACCATCTTCCTAAGGTTTTCAGCCTGATTCTCTTGCTTGGTTTTATATTCCAACTTCTTAAGTTTGGTTACTCCGTCTACTAAATCTGCAACTTCTTTTCCAAAATTACCTGCTAAGGTTTCATAGCTAACATGAGTATCCTCTATAACATCATGAAGTAAACCAGCAATTATAGTTGGTGTATCCATGTTTAGCTCTGCCAATATTATTGCAACATTTACAGGATGAACGATATATTTTTCTCCGGAATTTCTCCGCTGACCCTCATGGGCTTGATTAGCATAATTATATGCCTTAATGACTTGCTGCATATCAGCTTGGGGGTTATATGATTCAATTGTTGATATTAATTTTTCTAACACGGTTTCACCTTCTTAATTAGGATAATTGCTAATTAAATCTATAATTCTGAATAACGACCTGTAGAGTAGAATTTCCATTAAATTCATTTATATTAGGATAATAAAGAATATCTACAATAATATTGTTTTCTAAACCTTTTAGCATATTTTCTTTCATACTAGCCCCATATTTGTTCTCCAGCGCTGTTAAAAATCCATCACTATTATTAAACAACAATCCCTCTATACTCTGCCCACTGAATGACGTTAGACTAAGTTTAAGTACATTTTTATTTGCTCCTAGAACAAATCCTCTCTGAATTCTAAGGTTTTTACCTCCAAATAATGGCTTTGAATTTCCTTTACCGAAGGGCTCTAAGATACTTATATCCTCTATCAACTTGTAACTAATATATTCAATTGGAAGCTCCATGTCAATATATACTTTGGGTATTAAATCCTCATCACTTAAGGTTGAATTTTCATTTAACCTCTCTCTTAGCAAATTAATATTCTCCTCATCTAAGGAAAGACCGGCTGCCATAGGATGACCACCGAACTTATTAAGGAGGACCTTGCATTTTGTAAGCTCCTCAAACATATTATAATCCTCAATAGATCTAGCTGAACCTTTAACTCCCTCCATGCCCTTAGTTAATACAATTGTGGGTTTATTGTATTTATCCTTTATCCTACCTGCAATTATACCTGCTATACTTTCATGAATTTTCGGCTCATATACAACAAGTATCTTATGATTATATAGACCATTTTTCTCAATCTGCTCAATAATCATGTTTACTCCTGAGTCAGTCATACTCTTTCTATCCTCATTTAGCTCCTTTAGATTTTTAGCTATTTCATAAGCTAGTACTACATCTTCACATAAAAGTAGCTTAAGGGCATATAGAGCTGAATCCAATCTACCTGAAGCATTAATTGTTGGACCGATTATAAATCCCACATGATATACTCCGATTTCCTTGTCCTTTATACCACACATATCGATAAGTGCATTAAGACCTATATTATCCGAATTATTTAAGTATTCCAGACCTTTCTTAACTATAATCCTATTTTCCCCAACTAAATCTACAACATCACAAATTGTAGCAATTGCTGCAAATTGTAGGAATTCATCAGCATCTGTTGTATACTTTGACCTAGAATATAAATACTTTATAAGTGTATATGCAATACCTGCACCACATAGGGTCTTTTCTGGATAGTTGCATTCAGGCTGCTTAGGGTTGATTATTGCATCAGCATTGGACCTTAAAAATATTTTTTCACCTTCATCTATATAGGGGATATCATGATGATCAGTTACAATAACATTTAATCCAATATCCTTCGCAAAATTTATCTGTTCAATTGCAGCTATTCCATTGTCACATGTTAGAATAGTATCAACACCATCTAGTTTTGCAGCTTTTACAATGTCTATATTGATTCCATATCCATCCATTATTCGATCTGGAATCACATAATCAACATTGGCACCGAGCTTTTTAAGTGCTTTATAAAGTATATATACGCTCATTACTCCATCAACATCGAAGTCTCCAACAATTCTTATCTTCTTATCTTCTCTTATCTTATTAAGAAGAATATCAGCTGCTTTTGTCATATCCTTCATAAGTTCAGGATTGGAAAGATAATTTAAATCAGGATTCAAAAACAATTCTATATCTCTTTTTATAAATATATCTCTATTAACTAATAGTTTAGCAACTATTTCACTAATCCCCATTTCCATTGCAATTCTTCTGAAATCATGTTTCTTATTTCTTATAAACCACTTCTCCAAAATGCTCACTCCAAAAAATCGTTCTAACCAATAAATTTTATCATTTTATTAGATATTTTACTAGTCTTTTAAAGCTCTGAGTTTTGCTCAATTTCTTGATTATTCCTATTATATAAAGTCTTTATCTGTTCTTCCTTCTTTTCAACATCTTGAAGAATTCTTATCTTATCATCTTCTAAAGATTGGATTTTCTTATTTAAATCTTTTATCTGTCTTTTGTATCTCCAACTTTTTATCCATCCTATTATGGCAACAATTACAGCTCCTAGAAAAGTGGATATAAAAATTACAATTGCTTGAGACATATAGATTTTGGTAAATATAAAGTCTACTTCAACCCTTTCACCGTTACTTACAGCAAATATTCCAACTATCACAGCAAGTATTAAAGAAAAAATAAACCCCTTTTCCATCTCATCATCTCCTAAATATCTTTCTTGTGAATATTTACCCATATATGCAAAATAGAAACCGCCCAAACAGCAGTTTCTATCAACTTCTAATATGATTTGTAAACTAATCTTCTAAATTTGCCAATATGGATATTGAGCATTCTATTCTCTTTTTTTCCATCTCGCAACCAAGTCTATATGGTTTGGAGAAATCTCCATTTGCATAGTGAGCATTAGCATGACAACCTCCACTACAGTAAAATCTTGCCCAGCAAACTCTACACTCAGGAGAATTGTATACATTAGCATTTTTAAACTTATCCCTTAACTCAGTCTTTACTATTCCTTCATCTAAGGTTCCAAGCATGAACTCCTTTTCACCTACAAACTGATGACAAGGATATAATTCTCCTTCAGGTGTTATGGCTAAATATTCGCTTCCTGCACCACAGCCTACAGCTCTTTTAATAATACAAGGTCCCTGGCTTAAATCGATCATATAGTGGAAGAAATAGAAGTCCTTATCTTTTTTCTTGATATCTATATAATCCTTTGAGAACTTCTCATATTCCTTTAAAACATCCATAAGATGCTCCTCACGTAGAGCATAATCCATTTCTTCAGATGTAACTACAGGCTCCATACTTACTTTCTTAAATCCATTGTTATAATAATCCATTATATCATTTGAAAAATCTATATTCTTACTAGTAAATGTCCCTCTAATATAATAATCCTTGTCGCCACGTTTTTCTACCATCTCTTTAAACTTTGGAAGTATTATATCGTAGCTTCCACCTCCGTTGATGGTTTGACGCATATGGTCGTTTACTTCCTTCCTTCCATCAAGGCTTAGTACAACATTATCCATGTTCTCATTGATAAAGTCCATCTTTTCCTCATCAAGAAGAACACCATTTGTAGTGATGGTAAATCTAAAATTCTTATTATATATTTTTTCTATCTCTCTACCGTAAGCTACTAATTGTTTGACAATGTCAAAGTTCATCAAAGGCTCTCCGCCAAAGAAATCTACTTCCAAATTTCTTCTCTTACCAGAATTCTTAGCTAAAAACTCTAATGCCTTCTTACCAGTTTCGAGGCTCATCATATGTCTTTCGCCCTTGAAATTTCCTTGGGATGCAAAGCAGTAATTACATTTTAAATTGCAGTCGTGAGCTACATGAAGGCACATAGCCTTTACGATATTTTCCTGATTGTAGTTAAAATTAGATATATCATTTTCTTCAGAAAAAAGAATACCTTCTTTCACTAGTTCGCCGATTTCATTATATGCATCCTTAATAGTTTCTTCATCATATAAATTCTTTAACTTTGATATAACCTCTAACTCATCATAGTCTTCGTATAAATCCAGGATATCATATATTATCTTATCAACTACGTGAACCCCACCACTGTTGACATCCAAAACTATATACTTATCATTTAAGTAGAATTTATGTATCTTTGCTGCTTTGTTCATCTATTTCTATTCCTCCTAGAATTTGCAAAATGCGGAATCTCTTATCCATAAGAAAAAGTAGTGGAAAACCACTACTTCTTACTTAGTTACTTGTTCTCGCACTTTTGATTTCCAACTGTACAGGATGTTTTACATGCTGATTGACAAGATGTTTGACATTCTCCACAGCCACCCTTAGCCAATGTATCTTTTAAATTACTACCAGTTAAAGTTTTTATGTATTTCATATTATGCCTCCTCCAAATATTAGTATAGTAATATAATATTGTAGAAGTATTATACCATATTTAGGAATGCTAATAAAGCTATATTTTCAAGTGATATTGACCCCCATCATCCCCCCTATAAAACCTGTCAGGGAGGATAAAAACAGCTTAGATAATAAAAATACAGGCGCACTTTCTCCCTTGAAAAATATTAAGTTTATCAGTATTACAAAAAGATAATATGAAAACCCTATAATTGCACCGTTTATCCATCCTTTCTCCTTAATCTTCATGCCAACATAAAAAGACCCAAATGCCACTCCTAAAATCATAGCTATAATATTAAATACAGTGGTCTTGGATTCACTTAAAGATGTAAACTTAAGCAAAAGAGAAAAAGAAAACAATAACACCAAGGTAATAATAAATGAATAAACTAATCCTCTTAATACGCATTTAAGTCCCAATTTATTCTTTAAATCCATATTATCACTCCTTTTAATAGTATCTATACTTAAATCTATTTTCAGGAGTCTATAAATAGTACAAAAACTTCCCTTAAGGAAGTTTTGTGAAGTTCTTATTTAATTTTCGTTGCTTTCATCGCTATTTACTTCTTCATTTTTAGGCTCATCATTTTTCTTAGATTCATTTTTCTTTGATACTGATCCAATAGCCCATTTTGTTACATCAAGCTTAGTCCTTGCTGTACCAACCTCAATTGTAATTATATCTTCTTTAACTTTGATGATTTTACCGCAGATACCACCAATAGTGATTATCTCATCACCTGCTCTTAATGCACTTCTCATTTCATTTATTTCTTTTTCTTTCTTTTTTTGAGGGCGTATAGCAAATAAGTAGAATATTACAAGAAACCCTATTGGCACAATTAAACCCTGTAGTTGTTGTGTAGTCATAAAATTCCTCCTTTATATTATATATTATACAATAACCAATGAAAAAATCATCAATTATTCATGAGTATAACCGTATTTATCATAGAATTCATCCCTAT
This sequence comes from uncultured Tissierella sp., assembly GCA_964485455.1. Taxonomy (GTDB): domain Bacteria; phylum Bacillota; class Clostridia; order Tissierellales; family Tissierellaceae; genus Tissierella_B. The sequence goes on along the minus strand of CAZAJU010000001.1, from coordinate 10,450 downwards.
ATTCCATCAATCTATCTTCTCTTATGGCCTGTCTAATATTCTCCATTAGCTTTATAAGGAATCTTAGATTGTGAATGGTTGCAAGTCTTGCTCCCAATATTTCATCTACGTTGAACAAGTGTCTTATATATGCCCTGGAATAATTCTTGCAAGCATAGCAATCACATTCATCATCAAGTGGTCTAAAATCCTTAGAATACTTACCATTTCTGATTACCAATTTTCCCTTAGAGGTCATAACCGTTCCATTTCTAGCAATTCTAGTTGGAAGTACACAATCAGCCATATCAATTCCTCTTATTACAGCTTCAAATAGATAATCTGGTGTACCAACACCCATAAGATATCTTGGTTTATGCTTTGGTAATAGTGGAGTAGTAAAATCAAGGATATCACACATTAGGTCTATTGGCTCACCAACGCTCAAACCACCTATAGCATATCCAGGGAAGTCCATTTCAACCAAGTCCCTTGCGCTTATCTCTCTTAAATCCTTATACATTCCGCCTTGTACTATTCCAAATAATCCTTGTCTATCCCAATCCTTATGATAATCCTTACATCTCTTGGCCCATCTTGTAGTTCTCTCCATAGAATTTTTAACATACTCATAGCTAGCCGGATAAGGTGCACACTCATCAAAAGCCATCATAATATCGGAACCAAGTGCATTTTGAATCTCAATTGATTTTTCAGGAGTTAAAAAGTGTTTAGACCCATCGATATGAGATCTAAACTCTACACCCTCTTCCTTTATCTTCCTTAAATCACCTAGGCTGAATACCTGAAAACCACCGCTATCTGTAAGGATTGGACCATTCCAGTTCATAAACTTATGAAGTCCACCCGCCTCCTTAACTAGCTCATGGCCCGGTTTTAAATACAGATGATAGGTGTTACTAAGAATTATCTGAGCACCTAGATCCTTTACCTCTTCCGGTGTCATAGCTTTCACAGTTGCCCTAGTACCTACAGGCATAAATATTGGTGTCTCTATAACACCATGTGGTGTATGCAAGAGACCAAGCCTTGCTTTAGAATCTTTAGATTCCTTTATTAAATCAAATTTTATCCCCATTATTTCCTCCATTTTCCGCATAACTATTTAATAAACATTGCATCTCCAAAACTAAAAAACCTATATTTTTCCTTAACAGCAATATCATACGCATTTAATATGATTTCCTTTGATGATAAAGCACTTACTAACATAAGCAAGGTAGATTCAGGAAGGTGAAAATTCGTTATAAGACAATCTACAACTTTAAATTTATATCCTGGATATATAAATATGTCTGTCCAACCTGAACTTTCACGAACATCTCCATTTATGTCCCCAATGGTTTCTAAGGTTCTAGTAGAAGTTGTACCTACTGAAATTACCCTACCACCATCTTTTTTAGTCTTATTTATAATCTTAGCCGATTCTTCACTCAACTCATAGTATTCTGAGTGCATATGATGCTCTAAAACATTATCTACCTTAACAGGTCTAAAAGTACCCAATCCAACATGTAGGGTCAGGTAAGCTATATTTACTCCTTTATCCTCTATTCTCTTTAATAGCTCCTTGGTAAAATGAAGACCTGCTGTAGGTGCTGCAGCAGAACCTGGATTTTTAGAATAAACAGTTTGATACCTTTCTCTATCACCTAATTTTTGAGTAATATAAGGTGGAAGGGGCATTTCTCCTAATTGGTCTAGAATCTCTTCAAATATACCGTCATAACTAAACTTTATGATTCTAGTCCCATCTTCTCCTATATCTAGTATATTAGCCTTTAAAAGACCTCCTCCAAATTCTAATACATTGCCTATCTTACACTTCTTACCTGGCTTAACCAAAGTCTCCCATGTATCTCCTTGACGCTTTAAAAGAAGAAGCTCTATTTTTTCTCTCTTTTCCGGACGATTTCCAAAAAGTCTAGCAGGTATTACCCTAGTATCGTTTAAGACTAGGGTGTCTCCTTTATGGAGATAATCTATTATATCTCTAAAATGCTTATGCTCAATTTCACCATTTATTTTATCTACAACCATTAACCTTGAATCAGTTCTATTTTCAATTGGATATTGAGCTATTAATTCTTCTGGTAATTCAAATTTAAAATCCTTTGTCTTCATATATTCCCTTACTTTCCTATATTCGTTATTTCAACACCTTTATAATAGTGTGTTATTATATCTTGATAATTATAACCTTGCTTTGCCATTTCCATAGCTCCATACTGGCTCATACCTACACCATGACCAAATCCTTTTCCAGATACTATGAATTTCATAGGTGAAGTTGAATAAAGTGAACCTATAGAGCCTACACTTGTACTAGACATAGCTCTACTTACTCCACTTCTTGTAACAGGTCTTTTGTTTCCATCTATAATGTAGACTCTATCTAGACTTATGGAAGTAAGTTTGTAACTCTTTCCATCCATTACATATACTGTTGAACTGTTACCTGCATTATCTCCTTGGGTTTCAATATCAAACCATCTGCTCTTTAGTCCCAATGCACTCTGCATTTTTACACCGGAAATGATTTCTGTTTTACTTGTACCTATAACCTTAAGACTTTTAACCCTATTAGAGTCTGTAATTTCAAGTATCTCAAAACCTTGAATTTCTCCTACATTTATACCTGCTAAGTTTAGTTTATTTTCCATATCTTTTAAAGAAAACTCAACATTCCAAGAACTATGTGGTGAGTTTACTGAAAAAACATCTTCTACAGCAACCAAATAAGGTAAATTTCCTCCCCAAGAATTAACACTGGATTCAGTCTTACCACCAGATGAAGAATGATAAGGTGTTGAAATAATATTGCCATTATAGGTTACAAATTCACCATAGGTCTGATCTATTGCCATATTCGTTGATTGATGCTCATTATCATATCCCATATATACTTGACAATGAGTAGTATCGCATAAATCATAACCCTCTGAACTATGTTTTCCTATATTTTTATAGGCATAGCTCCTAGCTACTATAGATTGTGCCTTTAAAGCCTCTATGTGCCAACTAGCTGGCATTTCTTTAGGCACTACTCCATAAAGATAATTCTCAATATGAATATGATTAATAACACTAATCTTATCCTTTATTATAAAGCTTATAAACTCTCTATATCTATCTTCTCCAACCTTAATAATATTATCTCGGCTTCCAAGAACTACTGAGCCATCTCCTGGCAAAGTTTCTAAAACTACATTGGAAGAATTCATAATATCTATTGAGTTGCCATTCGCCATTATAACGATTTCTTTTTCATCAATTGTAGCTATTTCACTTCCTAAATCATCCTTCAAGAACAATAAGAAACCTGCTTCACTGGATAGATTTATGTAGGAGGATAGCTCATAACTTTTACCGATTTTCACATCTATATAGCTATCATCCATATATGCGCCATATACGGTCAAAGGTATAATCATCATCGTTATTATCATAATTACAGAAATCAGCTTTTTCATAGTTCCTCCTATCGTTTAAAAAAACGAGCTATTATTGATAAGATTATAGAAATAATTATAGATGTTGTAATTGGAAAATAAAACTTGAAATTTCCCTTATCTATATAGATATCTCCAGGTAGTCTTCCTATGCCAATTTTACTTCCATATGTGATTACAAGCCCAATAATAAGAATTATTGCTCCTATAGTAATAATTATTTTCCCTAAAGATTCCATTCTGTCACCTACCCTTCTACATATGGTATATTGAAGTGCTCATAGGCTTTCGCAGTTGCTATTCTTCCTCTAGGTGTTCTATTGATAAAGCCTAGTTGTAGCAAATAAGGCTCATATACATCCTCTATGGTGCCTCTTTCCTCTCCGGTAGCTGCAGATAGGGTATCTAATCCTACAGGACCTCCTGCAAAATTCTCAATCATGGTAAGTATGACCTTCCTATCTATATAGTCTAGGCCAAGTTCATCTATTTCGAGAATTTGTAACCCCTTCATAGCTACTTCATGTGTTATAGTACCATTTTCTACTACTTGGGCATAGTCTCTTACCCTCTTCAATAGCCTATTTGCAATTCTAGGTGTTCCTCTGGAACGTTTTGCTATTTCTAAAGCACCTAAATAATCTATCTCAATACCCAATATACCAGCTGACCTAGTAACAATCTCTGATAGACTGTTCTCATCATACAAATCAAGGTTAAGCATCACCCCAAATCTATCTCTCAAGGGTGATGTCAGAAGTCCTGCTCTAGTTGTAGCTCCAATAAGGGTAAATCTAGATAAATCTAGCCTCACGGACCTTGCAGAAGGACCTTTTCCAATGATTATATCCAATGCAAAATCCTCCATAGCAGGATACAGAATTTCCTCAACACTTCTATTTATCCTGTGAATTTCATCTATAAAGAGTACATCATCATCACCAAGATTTGTTAGAATACTTGCTAGATCTCCCTGTCTCTCAATAGCTGGTCCTGATGTTACTCTAATATTGACTCCCATTTCATTTGCTATGATATTGGCTAAAGTCGTCTTCCCAAGACCAGGCGGTCCATATAAGAGTACATGGTCCAAGGATTCCTTTCTTCCCCTAGCAGCCTGTATAAAAATCTTTAGCTTTTCTTTAACCTTATCTTGTCCTATATAATCATCAATCCATTTCGGTCTAAGACTTACTTCATTTTCCATATCCTCGTCTTTTAAGCTTCTTGTAACGATTCTATCCTCAAAATCTTCCACTACTATCACCTCTAATGTTTAGCTAATCTCTTTAACCCTTCCTTAATGACTTCCTCTATGGTCATTGTATTGACATTCATAAGTTTAAGTATACCTTCAACTTCATATCTATTATATCCTAGGCTCATAAGAGCTTCAACAGACTCCATGTATGTATCGCCATTAGTACTATTATTTGATTCAAATTCTACTTCTTCTTCAGCTATATCCATCTTATCAACTCGATCCATAAGCTCTACAATGATTCTCTCTGCGGTTTTTTTCCCGATGCCAGGACATCTGCAAAGTTCTTCGATATTTCGATTGAGTACTGCCCTTTTAATTTTATCTGGTGTTAATGTAGATAAAATCCCGATTGCCACCTTAGGACCTACTTTAGATACTATTAGAAGTAGATTAAACATATCCATTTCATCTTCAGAATAAAAACCAAATAATGAAACTCCGTCTTCTCGAACATTTAGTTGGGTATATAGTATTTGATTATCCTTTCCTAACTCCAATTTTTTCATTGTATTAGCTGAGGTATTAACTCTATATCCTATGCCATTGTTTTGAATAACAACATAATCATTTTTTAATGCCACTATCTTACCAATAATAAACTCAAACATAAAATCACCTCTATTTCATTCTAAAGCTTTCCTTAAAATTCAAAGAACTACCATGGGTTAGTGCAACTGCAAGAGCATCTGCTACATCGTCAGGCTTTGGAATCTCTTTTAAATTCAATAATAACTTAACCATTTGTTGAACTTGATGTTTTTCTGCTCTTCCATAGCCGACAACTGCCTGCTTTATTTGCAAGGGTGTATATTCATAAATTGGCAGGTTCTGATTGACTGCAGCTAGGACCTCAACCCCTCGTGCCTGTCCAATCTTTATAACGGTCTTAGCATTTTTATTATAAAAAAGCTCCTCTATAGCAAAGTCATCCGGTTTGTACTTTTCAATGATTGCAGTCAACTCATCATATACAAGCTTTAATCTAGTTGGAAATATCATATCAGAATTTGTAGTAATAGCCCCATAGTCTATAACCTTAAAATTATTTCCTCTACATTCTATTAAACCATAACCGACTATAGCAATACCTGGGTCAATTCCTAATATGATCATATTCTTCTCCTTTTAGCACTAATAACTATATTGTATCATAAAAGTCGATTCCAAAGTAGTTTAATGAGCCATTTCAAAAAAATACTAAGTTAGGATTCTAACTTAGTTTAGCTAATATAATTTTCTAGGATATTGGATAGCTCTTCTTCACTATCTACTACAATTCCTTCTTTGAGCTTATTCTGATCTAGATCCAATAGAACATTAATCGGATATTCTTTAAACTCCTTCTCTAAAATTCTATTGCCATTTTCATCTATTTTGAATATGGCAATATTACCATCTTCTTCACCAATTACGTAATGTTCTTCACAAAGATGGTTTTTCTCTCCCCAAAGTACAACCTTTACACTAGAAAAAGATATAAGTTGTAAATTGGCTTCATTTGCAAAAATAAACTCATTTAAATCATCCCTAGTCATATTTACATATTCTTCATCTGCCAAAGCCACTTTGGAAACCAAATGTCCACATTCCTTGTAATGAATTCTTTCTTCGATGAAGGTATTTGGAGTTATTCTGTTTTCCTCTCTGAGAATCTCCATATGATTTGTACCATCATCCTTTTCCTCCACTACTATACTATTTTGTTCTTTGAATTTTCCATCCATAATATAGTATCCAAATATAAAGCTTAAAACAAATAAAGCTGATGAAAAAATTAAGATTTTCTTTCTTTCATTATTAAACATAAAATCCCTCCAGATTACTATCTAGAGGGAATTATTCCCAAAGAACAGAAATTTTATACTATTTGTAACGCTTTAATACCCTATCATTTAAACCATTCCAATAGGCTTCTTTATATAGGTTTAATCCATTCTTAACAACAATCTTCAACACTTCTCCATAAATGCTATTTAAATCATCCCGAGTAAGTAAAGTACTGTCTTCCTTGATATTTAAAATATTGGAGCTATAGTCCATCGTAAGTTGTTTGTCCAAGTATTTATTTAAACTAAATATTTTATTCTTAACTACAGCCAAGCAATAGTCATTAATATTCTCATAAATATAATTATTTTTTAACTTATCTCCATCAATTTCTGAATAACATTTTTCTTTAAACTCTAAGACTTCTTCATTAATAGTCTCAAATTGAAAAAGATATTTTATCGAATACAGCTCATCAATAGAATAGTACTTAATAGTTATCCCTTCTAGGATGTTCACCAATCTATTATTATAGAAGCCATGTTTGTATCCTTCCATATAAAGAAAGAGTTCTAATCTATTTATATCTTCATGGATTAGCTCACCAAGATTCATGGCAATCATCTGATTGCCTTTCTTGTGTTTTAAAAATCTGGAAATATGATTTCTTAAATATCTAATTGATATGTACTTTGGATATATGTTTCTAATATTATCTTCTAATTCATAAAGGTTAAGGAGGATATGTATGCAGTTTATGTCTTTGTTGTATAGAAAATTATGCTTTAAACCATCATAAATGTCGTAAGTACTATTTGTGCATACCGTCATATGATACCTCCTTATGTATTAATCTAAATATTGCATATCTCATTCGACAGCTTCCTTTATTATACTACAAAATTCACCATAATAGTTTAATAAAAAATAATTGGTTTCTTACAAAATCTTAACATCTACTTAACAATTGAAAAAAAAGAGGAATACTTATAGTATTCCTTATGATTTAACGACTTATTTAAAATAATTACTAAAGAGATATTTATCCTTTTAAATAAAAACTCTATAACAAGTAAATTCCTTCATTTTCAGTTCTTCTAATCTCTTCATCAGGCCATATAGATGACTGTACCTGACCTATATGCCTTGCTTCAAGGAAGAACATACACAATCTTGATTGTCCAATACCACCGCCAATAGTATAAGGAAGCTCTCCTGCCAACAATGCTCTATGATAGCTAAGATGCATTCTATCTTCAGCATTAGCAAGCTTTAATTGTTTATCAAGTACCTCTTCTGATACCCTAATTCCCATACTAGATAATTCAAGAGAAGAACCTATAGCCTCATCCCATACTAGAATATCTCCATTTAATTCCCAATCATCATAATCAGGAGATCTGTCATCATGTTTCTCACCTGATTTTAGCTTTCCACCAATCTTACTTAAAAATACTGCTCCATATTCGATACATGCAAGATGCTCTCTTTCCTTAGAACTCTTGTCTGGATATCTATCCTCTAATTCTTGAGAAGTAATAAACTTTATCTCATCAGGCAATTTTTTAGTCAATCTTGAAGGATAAATTCCATTGATATACTCTTCTGTTTCCTTTAGACATTCAAATATTTTAGTTACGATTGATTGTAGAAACTGTTCATTTCTATCGGATTTTTCAATTACCCTCTCCCAATCCCACTGGTCAACATATATGGAATGGATGTTGTCAACATATTCATCAGGTCTTATAGCATTCATATCAGTGTAAAGTCCTTCTCCAGGCTCAAATTCATAAGTCTTTAAAGCTATTCTCTTCCATTTCGCTAAAGATTGAACTATTTCTAGATTCTCTCCATATTTTCTCATCTGAAAAGAAACAGCCTTTTCGACTCCACTTAGGTTATCATTTAGACCAGTATTAGCCTTAACAAACAATGGTGCTGATACCCTTGTTAGGTTTAACTTCTCCGAAAGTTTTTTTTCAAAAAAGTCTTTTATTAGCTTTATCCCTTCTTGTGATTCCCTTATAGTAAAACCATTAACCATCATCATAAATGTTTCCTCCTAATATTTATTCTAATCCAAATAAAAACCCCTCATCCAAAAATAAAGGACGAAGGGTTGTTCGCGGTACCACCTTAATTAGCACAATGCTCTCTCAATCTGTACAGACATAGTCGATACATAATGGCTTTATCGAGCCATAATCGTCTGAGCCTACTATTTTTTCGGTCAGATGCTCAAGGATGTTCTTCATCTAAATATCCATACCGGTTTCCAGCAAACTCCGGCTCTCTATAATTTCCATATAGACTACTCTTCCTATCACTGCTTCTATATTATCTCCAAGGTAAATACTTTATGCATATCCTCTGAGTATACTTTTATTGTATCTAATATAAAGTAAGTTATCTTTAAATTTAAGGACAAAGCGAAATCTAAATCGTTCTTTAAACTAGTCTTAAGTGAGTATTCTTCAACTACATCTTCTATGAAATTCTTAATTTTAACCTTTAGTGCAACTGATTCATCATTAAATATATCTATATCATCTACATTAATTACATTCTTTTTAAAAGAATGATTCGGTGCATAGTCATTTAATTCAGATTCATATTTTATATGCTTCATCATTGAGTCATAAAAAGTCCACCTATTAGCGTGTGGCAAACATACATAATCAGAAAGGTAATGAGAAATAATACCTATCTTTTTACTTAATATCTTTATAGTTAAAGGATCCAATATTTTATTGAATTCTAAATATCTAGAAATAAAAATTATCCTTATTATTTCTTTTGCAATATAATTTAAACTTTCATCCTGGTAATGTCTAATTAACTTATACTGTGGAAGAAAGTCAGGAGCAACTGATCCCCATAAAAGCTTTTCTTTATCCAACTTTAAACCATATATATTTAAAACATTATCATAAATATTGGATGCCACTATTTTATGAGATTCTGCAAATATTTTAAACACTCCCTTTAAGTATACGTAGCAATTGTAGAGAAATTGAATTACTCCACTAAAATTGGGACTATATTCTTTTCATATTTAATACTCTTTGATACTATAATAAATTAAAAGATAAGTCAATTATATTTATTTAAAATTTTTTAAAAATTTATTCGCTTTTAAAGGAACTATTAAAATAATTTCTATACAATTCATAATTTTCATTACTGAAAAGAACAAAGTTTATATTTTCAATTCCATCATTTATATCAAGAAAATCCTTAACAGCTTTTACAACTATTTTTACAGCCTCCTCTATAGGATATCCATAAGCTCCCGTTGAAATTGAAGGAAAGGAAATAGATTTAAGCCCATATTCCAAAGCAATCTTTAAGGAATTAAAATAAGCTGAATATAAAAGGTTCTCTTCATTACCTCTATGAGACCCATATATCGGCCCTACAGTGTGTATTACATACTTAGATGGAAGATTTCCTGCTGTAGTTATTCTAGCTTCACCTGTTGGGCATCCACCAATCTTTTTACACTGTTCTAATATTACTCTTCCTCCCTTCTTATGAATTGCCCCATCTACTCCTCCTCCGCCAAGAAGAGTATTATTGGCAGCATTTACAATAGCATCTGATTTCTCATCTGTTATATCACCTTTAAGTATGTCAATAATAGTATTTCTATATTTATACATAATATCACGACCTTTTCATAAGTTCTCTATCTATATCTTATCCAAAATCATTAAATAATGCTATCATTAATATGTATATTTTGATTTTTAATCACTATGTCAAAATAAGCAAAAACCTTATAACTATCGTAGTTACAAGGTTATCTATGATATACCCTAAAAGATTCGAACCCTCAAGCCCTACCCTTTTCTGTTGATTGTCAAGTAAAATTGACCACATGAATTTTCGCAATATTCCTAATTCCCGGAGTTTCGAAGAACCAATTTATTATTTTTTATTTTATTAATTTGTCCCAAGTTTA